>NZ_JAUQXO010000005.1:0-3973 GCF_030834625.1 Geobacter sp. | reverse complement strand
TCGAAATCTTTCTTGCCCTTCATCATAATGCTTAACCCAACTATTACCGTAACGGCACTAAGCATGCTGCTATAGCGAATAATTCCAATTCCAATTATCAGAATTGCAAGTCCTAATATTACGTAGTTCATATTCTTATTTTCCACCCACCCAACGTGCGGCTTCAGGGGCCGGCGCGTAGCGACGGTCCCCTGGAAGTGTGAGTTATGTGAACCTTTTGACTAGCGAAGTTGACCAATTACGACACCATATCTTGGAGTTTCTGAATCACTGAATAAGTGAACTTCAGCAATAAGCAAGCCTGCGCTTATGTCACTATGGAAAGTCACACGGTGCAGGTGTCCTTCAATTTTTTTGATTGGGTCAGGCAAGGTGCCTACCCACATCCCTATGTCATCCTTCTCACCCAATATTGCTGGTAAAACAGGAACATCACCTTTTATGCGAGCCAGTGCATTATCTGCGACAGCCATAGAATAAGCAATTTTAGCCAGTACACGGGCAAAAGCTACTGGTTGAAGTGACTGATTAAGGCTTATGCTTGTTGCTCCATAATTTTTCCCGACCTCTTCTGGTGATGGACCAAATGAAATAGTTGCTACACCAGTTACCCGTATTCCATTGGTGTACCCGTCAGGCTCAAGAAAGGCCGGGGGTGGAAAAATAGGAAAATGCAGCAGAATAGGATATTCTTCGATCGGTAACTCTATTACTTCTTCCTTATGATTGCGTTCAATTGTAATAGGAAAATGGGAAGGAGCATCGCGATGCTTTGTTCTCGAATGCAGGGACCTAAACACGCGTACTGGCCAAAATGGGCCTCTGAGCACCA
The DNA here is from genome assembly GCF_030834625.1 of Geobacter sp. Taxonomy (NCBI): domain Bacteria; kingdom Pseudomonadati; phylum Thermodesulfobacteriota; class Desulfuromonadia; order Geobacterales; family Geobacteraceae; genus Geobacter; species Geobacter sp. The sequence goes on along the minus strand of NZ_JAUQXO010000005.1, from coordinate 3,141 downwards.
ATTGTTCTTGCTGGCCGGTTATACGGGCACAATGAGAGCAAGAGGCTTTTGGCAAAACGGCTGTTCCGCTGAGGCCAAGGGGAAGTATGTGCTCCTTTTGCAGACTCATAGTACTGCCACAGTAGATACAATGACCCACTGGTTCATAGATCATATCGTTAATAATATGTACTAAATCTGTATCAATGGACATAACGTCAGGCTTCAGGGGCCGGCGCGAAGCGACGGTCACCTGGAAGTACCCGTTGGACGACCATCGTCATTTTACTGAAGTGCCGTCCTGTCCAGAGCATGGGTCATGCTTGACAGTTAACCGGATGAGTTTATGTAGAATTGCAGCTCCAAGGGCATAAGGTGCGACATATGCGAATGAGCAGTAAACGCGATACCAACTGCCGAGGTCGTCGGCTTTTCCTGAATGCTGGAGTTGAAAAATTTTGAGGAACCCAAGAGGAAATCCTATAAAGAGAACAAATATGAAAATCTTCCACGTTTGTATTCTTATGATTTTTGAATAGGTTCTGTTCATTCTATCAATTCTCTTCAGTATCCAACGTCAGGCTTCAGGGGCCGGCGCGTAGAGCCGGTCCCCTGGAAGTGCCCGTTAGGTAACTGCCTTCCTGTCAAATGTGCGGCTCTGACGCCTCAGATGACCTCTAACGATTGAGTTAACCCATGGGTTAGGTTGGGTTCTTGAATGACGCTGGATGTTGAAGGTCATCGGCTGTTTTGGCCAGCTCGGTTGTGATTGCCGCCAACTCGCCATAGGTCAGTGAGTAAGCATAGGTATGGAAGCCGGTGTTCGATAGCCACATAGGAATGGTGTGATTGTCATCATGCTTCTGCGCCTTTATTACCCCGCCCCAATGCTTGATAGCGTTCGCAATGTCGTAGGCGCGTTGCTCTTCAGACCCATCGCCAGCGTCAAATGCATTCATGCCCACGCTCTTGGCATAGAGATCAATAAATATCTGCAAATTCAAGAAGCAGGATTCCCACAGAAAGACAGCCGAGAAGTAGTGGCGGAGGGCCGGATTATGGAGGGTGCTTCTCTCTAAGTATATCAGCGTGGCGTCTCGAGCTTGATGATAGAGTGAAAACTGAGCTTGCGCGCGACTCAACATGTTTATCGCATACTGCCTCCAGGTGCCCGCAAACCCGACACCAAAGGCGCTGTTGAGGAAGTGATTCGAAAGCCAGTGCTCCGCCTGCGCAAATGCAGGCCGGAGGTCTGGAATCACCGCATTGGTGAAGTCTGCTATACCAGGTGCGATGTAGCGGTTGATCAGATTTGGATTGAACTGGGCCATGAGCAACCTAACGTCTTAGGGGATGACCGGCGGCGGGAACGCGTCAGCTTCATCGACGCGTTTTCGTCCGTCCGCGTCCATCCCCGGGTTGAGCTTTAGCCCGGCGGTGTAGCTGGGCTATGGGGTTTTCTCGGTGTTCATTCTTCCGGATTGACGGGCTGTTTGCCGGTCATGGTTTTGTTGCTGCAGAGCAGGGCGACTCTTTTTGCCTTTTTTGGGGTTCTTTATGGTCTTTATTAGCCTTTTTGCCTTTTCCTGTCTTTTCTACCGACTTCAGGACAGACTACTCCATTATCAGGCAATGCCAGTGACCCGCCTCGTTGGTTACGCGGCCTCCGGCAGCGGAACCTTCCTGTGCCCATCCCGAAAATCAGGACGGAACACCTCCCGCGTGATCATTCTTGCTCCGCACACCGGGCACCGGCTCGGGTCCTTGTCGCCGAACTTCGCCACGCACTCCTGCCAGCCGAGAAATTCCGGTTCCTCTACCGGCCCCTGGCCGAGTAACTCCCGGCAGCGGTTCAGGTCCGCCCGGCGGCTGCCGGCGAAGATGCCATACGAACGCACTACTTTCTGCCCCGGTTCCGGTACGTGCATCAGCACCCGGCGTACGAAATCATGAAGCGACAGCTCCATCTCTTTCCGTTTGCCGCCGTCGTCACGGTAATCCTTGTACCGGAACCGCACTGTCTCTCCGTCCCATGACACTATCCGCCGGTTCGAGATCGATCCGCCCCGCATGTACCGCCCGAGATACGTCAACACGCCCCTGGCGTGCGCGTAGCGCTCCCGGATGCAGACGTTCCACTTCTTGCGCCCCAGCTTGTTCAGCAGATTCAGCGACTGTTGCAACCGCTCCCCCGTCGGCACGGCCAGCTTGCCGCTCTCAAGCCCCTGCCGCACCATGGCAATGAACTTCCCCCGGAACAGATCCCGCGCCACCCGGCCGGGCAGGAGAAATCCGTTCTTCACGGCGCGCCACGCGCCGTCGGGCGTAAGCCCGCCGCCGGTCACCAGGCAATGTACATGGGGATGCAGCCCCTGCATCTGCCCCCATGTGTGCAGCGCGATCGTCATGCCGGGCTCCGCACCAAGGTACTTCGGGTCGCCCAAAAGCTCAAAAACCGTGTCGCGCGCAGCGCGAAACAGGATGTCTGTCATCGACCGCACGTTGGCAAGCCACAGACGGTCCAGCGCGTTGTCCACGGTGATAATGACATGGTAGTAGTCGCAGTCCAGCACCCGCGCCTTCTGCCGGTCCAGCCATCGCTCGATGGAGGTGTAGTTGCACATTGGGCAGGAGCGATGCTTACAGGAGTTGTACCAGTGCCGGTCCCCGTGCCCCTCAGGGCACGCCTGAACGTGTCCCCCGAGCGCTGCCGTCCGGCAGAGAGTGATCCGTTGCGCCGCACGCCACATATGCGGGGGAAGCGAAGCACCGCCGAATCCGGTTTTCAAGCCGTACTCCATGATCTGCTGAAGGCTCACTTTATAATACCTAAAAGTGACATAACATCCTGATTTTATTGATCATTTGCTCAACGTTAAGTAGGCACCGCTACTACATCCAGTAGCCGTTACCAAATACAGGTTTCTGGTTTCTATATCTGGGCGCCTGGTTCATGGATGTATGAACTACATACCCAGTTCTTCATCGATGATCCTATTCTCCAAGCCCATCTGAAGAATTTTGCGGTACGAAAGCATCCAGGCCCTTTTTTCGGCATTCCAGAAGCCGCCGGCGGCTTTGATCTGTTCGCGCAGTTCTGTTTCACCATACCCGACCTCGATGGGCGCACGCCTGTCGGGCTGGATGGTTACGCCAGGCATC
>NZ_JAUQXO010000054.1:0-2148 GCF_030834625.1 Geobacter sp. | reverse complement strand
GTAGGAGGAAACGGTTTGCGCGGCCTGAGGAGGATGCCGTCGCCTACGCTCTCTACGACGAACTCCATGCCGGTCCGCCAGTGATGCGCCTCTCGCACCTGCTTTGGAATGATTATCTGCCCCTTGCTGGACAACTTGCTCATTTCCATTCAAACACCTCTCAAGTAAGACTTGGTAAGACATGATAGCAGGGGTTGAGAGGATGGTCAATCAACGCGTACCCTGAATTGCCCCGCACGGTGCATTACCGACACACAAGAGTCATCTCGATAGGAATAACGAGCGATGCGAATCATGGGTGGCCATATAGTCCTTCACGGCTTCTGCAGCTTGACAACCTTCGAAGAGGGGGGTGGGAAGAGATCGGGGCGGACCCGCTGGAAGGCGATCGGGGCGGGACCGTTGAAGGAATACTGGGGGGAGAATTCGGGAACAATCGTACGAAGCTGCTTCATGACGCCCGCTACGTCAGCGTCCCTGGCCATCGCAAAGAGAATGCCCAACGCTTTCTCCACAGCATCGAGATCGGACTCCATGGCACTGAGGACTTTGATCTTCCCGTGTCTGGTCGGCTTGATCCCCTCGCCATCAATGAGAAGCTCTTCGAAGAGCTTCTCCCCCGGCCGCAGGCCAGTGAAAACGATATCTATCTCCTCATAGGGGACAAATCCTGAAAGCCTGATCACCTCTTCAGCCAGGTCCAGGATACGAACCGGCTCCCCCATGTCGAGCACGAATATCTCACCACCGTTGCCGATGCACCCGGCCTGCAGCACCAGCTGGCACGCCTCGGGAATGGTCATGAAATACCGGATCACCTTGGGGTCGGTGACCGTCACCGGCCCCCCCGCCTTGATCTGCTCCTTGAACAGGGGAATCACGCTCCCGTTGCTTCCCAGCACATTGCCGAAGCGGACCGTGGTGAAATTGGTCCGGCTCCGCCTCGCCAGGCTCTGGACAAAAATCTCCGCCACCCGCTTGCTTGCCCCCATTATATTGGTGGGGTTCACCGCCTTGTCGGTGGAGATCATGACGAAATTCTTCACGCCGAACCGGTGGGCGGCATTCGCAAGCACCCTTGTTCCGCCGATATTGTTCGTGACCGCTTCCACCGGGTTGTATTCCATCATCGGCACATGCTTGTAGGCCGCCGCATGGAAGACCACCTCCGGCTGAAACTCATCGAAAACCATCTCGACCCGGCCTTGATCCCGCACGTCGCCGATGACCGGAATGATACGAAGATCGGGATACTGGGAGGTAAGCTCCTTCTCGACCTGATAGAGAGGGGTTTCCGCACTCTCGAAGAGAAGAAGCTTGTAAGGGGAAAACGCCGCCACTTGGCGGCAGATCTCGCTGCCGATGCTTCCCGCTGCGCCGGTCACCAGCACCCGTTTAGCGGTCAGGTATCCCCGGATGGTTTCCAGTTCGAGCTTTACCGGTTCCCGGCCGAGGATGTCCTCGATCTCCACATCCTTGATCTGGGAAATGGAGACCGTGCCGTCAATGATATCCTTGATCCCCGGCAGGGTCTTGAACCTGACCTTGGTCTCTTTGCAGCAGGCAACGACCTGCCGTGCCACCGCACCTTGGGCAGTCGGAATGGCGATGATGACCTCTTCGATTTGGTGCTTTCTGATGGCGGCCCGAAGGCGGCCCAAATTCCCCATCACCGGAACCCCCCCCAGGCGCATTCCCTGCTTTGACGGGTCATCGTCCAGAAAGCCGATGACCTGGTAGGCAGAATTTTTCTGCTTACGCAACTCTTTCAGCAAAAGGTGGCCAGCCTCTCCTGCGCCGATGATCAGGGTCCGCTTGCCGGCATGGTATCGAGGAATGAGGTAGGTTTCACGGTAGATCCGCCAGAGAAGTCGCGACGCAGATACCATGGCAAAGAGCAGAACCCAATCGAGAACGTAGATAGAACGGGGCAACGCTCTGGTATCGTCCAGGAGAACCAGGGCGAAGGACGCAATGAACGTCGAGAATGTAACAACCTTGAAAATCTCGATACCGTCCTGAAGTGAGGCGTACTTCCAGATACTGCGGTACATGCCTGAAAAGAGGAATACCAGCGGTTTCACAAGCAGGACGACCAGCAGGCCGTCCTTGATGAGTTCATGGTATGAGGCAGGAAAGGTGAAGTCA
>NZ_JAUQXO010000053.1:0-102121 GCF_030834625.1 Geobacter sp. | reverse complement strand
CGAGAAGAGCCCCTTCACCATGGAGCCGAGCAGCATGACTGCCGGGATGGTCTGGAAGGCGATGACGGCGGCGCCCAGGGCCAGGAACAGCGGAGCGAGGAATCCGCCTTCGTCGGCGGCTGCGCCGCTGGCGGCAAGGGCTGAAGAAGCGGTTGCTATCGTAACGATCAGTGCGTTGGCTATGGCTTTCATGACATCCTCCTTGTTTTTCGGTGAGAACTGGTTGCTTTGTATTTTTTAATTGCACCGGGTGTGCCATGTGCGTGGCAAAAAGTTTATATTTTATAACTAGCTGTAATGGCTAATTTATTTGTTTCGGACTTCGGGCGGGTCATGCGTAGTGAGAGGGTGAATGTATAGGGAAGGCATACAGAAGCGGGAGGGGTAAACTCCCCCTCCCGGGGGACAATTCACTCAACACATTGATATTACGAAATAATAAATATCGAACCGAGTGCCTGAAAAAAGAATACGCTTGATGAATAAAAACGGCAGGAGCTTTGGGAGCGGTCAGCCTTCACAGGTAGCTGACGCGAGGAGGTCGGCCGCCAGGAGATCCACGTCCTCCTCGGTCGTCTCCCAGGAGCACATGAAGCGGGCCCCGCCGGAGCCGATGAAGGAATAGAAGTGCCATCCCCGCTCCCGGAGCCCGGCGGCCACCTCCGGAGAAAAGTCGGCGAAGACCGAGTTGGCTTGACGGGGGAAGCGGATGTCCACCCCGGGAATCTCCCGCAGTCGGGCCTCCAGCCGGGCGGCGCAGGTGTTGGCGCTGGCCGCCCGGGTGAGCCAGGCCCCGCTTTCAAGCATGCCGATCCACGGTGCAGCAAGGAAACGCATCTTTGAGGCGAGCTGCCCCGCCTGCTTGCAGCGGTAGTCGAATTCCCGGGCCAGGTCGCGGTTGAAGAAGATGATCGCCTCCCCCACCGCCATGCCGTTCTTGGTGCCGCCGAAGCAGAGGACGTCCACCCCCGCCTTCCAGGTGAGCTCGGCCGGTGCCGTCCCGAGGGCCGCAACGGCGTTGGCGAAACGGGCTCCATCCATGTGGACCTTCAGATCAAGGCGCCGGGCCAGTTCCCCAACAGCCTGGAGTTCCTCCACCGTGTAGAGGGTGCCAAGCTCCGTGGCCTGGGTGACGCTCAGGGCCTTGGGCTTCGGGTAGTGGATGTCGACGCGGCGTTTCACCGTGTGCTCCACGGCCTCCAGGTCCACCTTGCCATGTTCCCCCGGCACAAGGAGAATCTTGGTTCCGTTGGAGAAGAATTCGGATGCGCCGCACTCGTCGGTCTCCACGTGGGAGGTCTCGTGGCAGATGATGCTGTTGTAGGAATGGCAGAGGGAGGCCAGGGCCAGGGAGTTGGCGGCGGTTCCGTTGAAGACGAAAAAGACCTCGCAGTCGGTCTCGAAGAGATCCCGCAGCAGCCGGCAGGCCTTCTCGGTCCAGGGGTCGTCGCCATAGGAGCAGGCATAGCCCCTGTTGGCGGCCTCCATGGCCTGCCACGCTTCAGGGCATATCCCCGCGTAATTGTCGCTGGCAAACTGGTAGCGGCGCTCGGTGGGCTTGCTCATGGCGGTCTGTCTCCTCTGAAACTGAGATTGTATTATGCCGGGGGGTTATGGCGCTGAGTCGTCTCACGGATTCGCTCGGGGTCCGGCCGAAGTGATGTATTTTTGAACAAGTTTGATACTCTTAAACATTCTCCTGAAAAAAGTAAACGAAAATGGTTTCAGGGCCGAATTTGCCCACCAAAAAGATTGACATACCGCCAAAATCCATATAATTGTGGCCACATTTAAGCCTGACTAAAATTGATTTGACCAATTTACACCACGGGAGGAAACATGAAAGTACTCCGTCGCGCCCTGACACTGATCGCCCTGGCCGCACTGACCATCGCCACAGCCGCGCCGCTGCATGCGGCCGCCGCACGGTCCATCACCGTCGCCACCGACGCCACATGGCCTCCCATGGAGATGGTGGACGCCTCCAAGAAGGTCGTCGGCTTCGACATCGATTTCATGAACGCCATCGCCAAGGAAGCAGGCCTCGCCGTCCAGTACAAGAACACCGCCTGGGACGGCATCTTCGCCGGCCTTGGAGGGGGGCGCTACGACGCCATCATCTCCTCCGTCACCATCACGCCTGAACGGCAGAAACAGTTCGACTTCTCCGACCCCTACATCAACATCGGCCAGATCCTCGTGGTCCCCAAGACCGACGTCAAATCCAGTAAAATCGCAGACCTGAAGGGGAAGAAGGTGGGGGCCCAGATCGGCACCACCGGCGCCTTCGAGATCAAGAAGGTTCAGGGTGTCGAGCTCAAGAACTACGACGAGATCGGCCTCGCCTTTGAGGACATGGCCGCCGGCCGCATCGCCGGCGTGGTCTGCGACGAGCCCACCGCCGCCCACTACGCCCTCCAGAAGGCCGAGTACAAGGCCAAGTTCAAGATCGTCGGCAAGCCGTTCACCCAGGAGGCCTACGGCATCGTGGTGAAGAAGGGGAACAAGGCCCTCGTTGACCAGCTCAACAAGGGGATCAAGGCCGTCAAGGCCAAGAAGGTGGACGAGCAACTCCGCAAGAAGTGGCTGCGGTAAATGATGGTCCACGACGGGAAACGGCCCGCCATCGTTGAGGTGGGCGACGGAGCCGCCATTCCGAGCAAAAGCGACATCGGTCTTTTCACCGCATGGCGCTTTGCCTTTTTCGGCGCTGTCATCCTTCTGGCCTATCTGGCCCTGTCAAAGCCCGATCCCTACCAGACTATTCTCACGTTCATCCCCGACGGCATCCTGGTCACCTTCCAGGTTACCGTCGGCTCCATCATCCTCGCCCTGGCCATCGGCCTCGTGGCCGGCCTGGGGCGCATCTCCTCCAACCGCTTCATCAACGGCATCGCCTCACTCTATGTGGAAGTCATCCGGGGCATCCCGCTCCTGGTCCAACTCTTTTACCTCTACTACGCCCTGGGACGCTTTGTCCATGTCCCCGACATCGCCAGCGCCATCATCGCCATGGCCGTTTGCTACGGCGCCTACATGGGCGAGGTCTTCCGGGCCGGCATCCAGTCCATCCCCAAGGGGCAGATGGAGGCGGCCCGTTCCCTCGGCATGACCAAGGCCCAGGCCATGCGCCACGTGATCATCCCCCAGGCCTTCAAGGTGGTTCTTCCCCCCATCGGAAACGAGTTCATCGCGCTTCTGAAGGACTCGTCCCTGGTATCCATCCTGGCGGTGGCCGACATCCTTCGCCGGGGGCGAGAGTTCGCTTCGGAAACCTTCGCCTACTTCGAGACCTACACCGTCATCGCCCTCATTTACCTGATCATCACCCTCTTCTTCTCGAAACTCATCGGCATCATGGAGGAACGGATCAATGCCGGCAACTGACGGTCGCTGCATGGTCGAAGTCCGGGAGGTGGTAAAGCAGTTCGGGCAGCTCCGGGCCCTGGACCGGGTCAGTTTCGACGTCCGGGAAGGGGAGAAGGTGGTCATCATCGGCCCCTCGGGCTCCGGGAAGAGCACCCTGCTCCGCTCCATCAACAGGCTTGAGGAAATCGACGGGGGACGAATCATCGTTGACGGCATCGACCTCTGCGACCCCAAGACCGACATCAACACAGTCCGCGAAGAGGTGGGGATGGTCTTCCAGTCCTTCAACCTCTTCCCTCACAAGACGGTGCTGGAGAACATCACCCTGGCCCAGCTGGTGGTGCGGAAACGCTCCCGTGAAGAGGCTGGCGAGAAGGCCATGACCCTGCTGCGCAAGGTGGGGCTCGCCGAGAAGGCCGACGCCCACCCCGGCAAGCTCTCCGGGGGGCAGCAGCAGCGGGTGGCCATTGCCCGCTCCCTGGCCATGGACCCGAAGCTCATGCTGTTCGACGAACCCACGTCGGCCCTGGACCCGGAGATGATCGGCGAGGTGCTCGACGTCATGAAGAGCCTCGCCCGGGAGGGGATGACCATGGTGGTCGTCACCCACGAGATGGGGTTCGCCCGGGAGGTGGCCGACCGGGTCATCTTCATGGACGCGGGCCGCATCGTGGAGGAGGGGACCCCGGAGCATTTCTTCAACAGCCCGTCCCACGACCGGACGAAACTGTTTCTCAGTCAGATTCTTTGATTATGCCGGGGCATGCGCCACGGGCGCGTGTCTAATAATCACTGTAACACTTGCAATCACATCACACAGAAGGAGGAAGTACATGGGAATCACCAAGAAGACGCTTATGATCACGGCATCGGCCGCCCTGACCGTTGCCACCGCCGTCCCGGCCCTGGCCCTGGAGAACGAGTTCCACGGGATGTTCAGGCTCAAAGGGGTAGTCAACAATTTCAATGCAACACCTGTCATCAATAGCCCTGAAGGTTCCCCCTACGGCTTCTACCTCCCCGCAGGCATCGACAAGGACGCGCCTACGGCCACGTACCTCGAGCAACGTGCTCGGCTCATGTACATCGCCAAGGCCAACGATGACCTGAAGCTGGTCACCCACTTCGAGATCGACTCCCGCTGGGGTGACGCCTCGTACACAAACAGCCGGAACAAGGGCGGAGCCATCGGGGCAGACACCGTCAACCTTGAGACCAAGAGTGTCTACCTGGACTTCAACTGCCCCATCACCGGCGCCAATGTCAAGGTTGGCATGCAGCCCTACGACGACGCCTTCAAGGGGGTCCTCTTCGGCGCCGACATGGCCGGCCTCCTCGTGTCCCGCTCCTTCGGCCCCCTCGACGCCTCGGCCGGCTTCTTCCGGTTCGACGACAGCGGGCTCCCCGGCAAGAGGGCCCGGGACATGGTGGCAGCCACCGCCAGGTACGCCGTAACCAAGGACATCAAGGTCGGTGGCGCTTACTACTTCATTGGCGACGACCGCAGCGAAACCGATACATTCGTACGGGACTACCTCTTCCAGCAGCAAGGCGAAACTAACACCTTCCACAACCTGGGCATCAACGCCGAGGCGAACCTCGGCCCGGTAACCATCGACGGCTTCTTCCTCTACCAGTTCGGAACCCTTGAAGATATCGCTGCCATCAGTGGTCGCGACCGCGATGTCAGTGCCTTTGCCGGTAACGTAGGCGCCCGGGGCAAGATTGGCCCCGGCACCGCCCGGGCCGAGTTCCTCTACGTCTCCGGCGACACAGGGGGGGGAAGCTCAACTAACTCTTTCCAAAGCATTCAGGACGAGCATGGCTTCTACAACGGCAACCTGCAACTCCTCTTCCGCGATGCCTATGCCATGACCATCGACAACGCCGTTGTCTACACCTCCAACAACAAGGACCAGGGGGTCATCGCCGGCTTCCTCGGCTACGACCTCCCCATCACCTCCAAGCTCTCCTCGAGCTTCAACGCCGGCTTCGCCTCCGTCGCCAAGGAGAACAGAAACACCACCCTCGACACCTCCAACGGCAAGTACCTGGGCACCGAGGTGAACGCCTCCGTCGACTACAAGCTCTTCGACAACATGACCGCCAGCGTCCGGGGCGCCTACGTCATCCTGGGCGACTATTTCAACGACGTGGCAGAAGGCGGAAAGGACCCCGACGACCCCTACATGGGTTCCGTCATCCTCAACTACGCGTTCTAATTGTTTCGCCGCAGCCGGGGGAGGAACCCTCTCCCGGCCTCACGGTAGAAGACTCCATCATCAGGACACCAACAGGAGGTTTTGTATATGAAAAAACTGGCCCTTATGCTCATGACTGCCGTAGCCCTCTCTGCCACGGTCCCGGCCATGGCCCAGGAAATGACCAAGGAAGAAAAAGATATGTGCCTCCTCGCCTCCAAGAACTGCGCGGGCGAGGTTGACACCCTCCAGAAGAAGGTCAAGAAGCTCCAGGCCGAAATCAAGAAGGGGAAGAAGGTCTACAGCGCCGAGGAACTGAAGAAGCTGGAGCAGAAACTGAAGGAAGCCAACGAGATGGTTGACGTGCTGATGAAGCAGGGTGGCGGCGGCAAGTAGCCGTTCGCCTGATCCTTAACGATCAAGGAGGATATTTATGAAGATGAAAAAAATCGGTTCCATGCTGATGACTGCCGCCGTTGTGGCCACCCTTGGGGCCGGCGTCGGCTGCAAGAAGAAGGAAGAGGCCCCCGCCGGTGCCCCGGCCGCTGCGGGCGATACCGTGAAGATCGGCTTCCTCGGCGCTCTCACCGGCGACGTGGCCATGTTCGGCAAGCCGACCCTCGACGGCATGAAGATGGCCGCCGAGGAGGTGAACGCCGCCGGCGGCGTCAACGGCAAGAAGATCGAGATCGTGGAGGCCGACAACCGCGGTGACAAGCAGGAAGGGGCCTCGGTCACCCAGAAGCTCATCAGCCGCGACGGCGTCGTGGCCATCGTGGGGGATCCCACCACCGGCATCACCAAGGTTGCCGCCCCCATCGCCCAGAAGGCCCAGGTGGTCCTCCTCTCCGCCGGGGCAACCGGTCCCGGCGTCGTGGAGACCGGCGACTTCATCTTCCGCAATACGCTTCTGGACAGCGTCGCCATCCCCGCCTGCATCGACTTCTTCGCCAAGGACATGGGGTACAAGAAGGTGGCGGTCATGACCTCCGACAACAACGACTACTCCGTGGGCCTCTCCCAGACCTTCCGGGACGCCGCCAAAACCAAGGGGATCGAAATCGTTGCCGACGAGAAGGTGAAGGACGGCGACAAGGACTTCAGCGCCCAGATCACCAACATCAAGGCCAAGAAGCCCGACGTCATCTTCTTCTCCGGCTACTACACCGAGGGTGCCCTCATCATGAAGGAGGCCCGGAAGCAGGGGATGAAGGCCAATATGTTCGGCGGCGACGGCCTCTTCTCGCCGAAGCTCATCGAGCTGGGGGGGAGCGCGGTTGAAGGAACCATGGCGGCCCTGGGCTTCTCCCCGGAGCAGGCATCTCCCGTGACCGCCAAATTCGTGGAGGCCTACAAGAAGAAGTTCAACGGCGCCGAGCCGGGCCTCTTCGACGCCCAGGGGTACGACGGCGTCATGATGATCGTGGACGCCATGAAGCGGGCCAACAGCACCGACCCGAAGGTGTTCAAGACCGCCCTCGCCCAGACCAAGAACTACGAGGGGGTTTCCGGCACAATCACCATCCGCGCCAACCGCGAGCCCATCAAGACCCCGCTGGCTCTTCTGGAAGTCAAGGGCGGCAAGTACGCCCTGAAGGCCAAGGTTCCGGTCAAGCTGGACTAAGCGGGTTCACCTCTTTTTGCACAAACAATGACTCCCCGTGGGAAATCACGTCTCGCGGGGAGTCATTGTTTTTCAAGGTGATTGCATCACTTCTCCGCTTGGACGTAAGGTCTCGCGAGAGCTTCCCGTTCCGGCTTTGCACTTGCCTATTGACATGCTCAACAATGCCCGATTATGATCTTTCAACTAATGAAAGCGTTACCTGAGCATATGCAACCAACCCTGCTTCAAAAAATCATAGCCGTTGTGCTCCTCATGGCTGTTATAGCCATCGCAGGCAATGGTCGCTGCTTCGCTCAGGATGTAGACCATTCCCTTCAAGCATCATACGGCAAAGCCGACAGGACTGCTCTCAAAGGGAACTGCGGCGAAGAAAGCCCCTGCAGCCACGATGATAACGGAGCCACTGCAGACCATTGCGGCGCCTGTTTTTCTTGCCCTTGTCATGCCCCTTTGAATATGCACGGGACACAGATTGCATATTCCCCCACTATTGCCAGCATGTCTTTTCATGACTACCTCAGCACCCCATCCGACGTTTATCGCTCCATCTTTGTCCCCCCGCAGAACCTTGTCTAATACGCTGAAGTAACAGCCCTCACCGCTGTTCGAGGATTCTTGCGTCCTGCGCCTGAATTCCTGCCGCTTCAGCATCCCCACAATTCAATCAGCAAAAAGTACTGCAAGGAGGTCTGACTTGACACGAGCATATCGTTTCGTGCCGGGAGCGGTCCATCTGCTCTTGGCGTTCCTGTGCCTTGCCCCCCGTGGGGCTTCTGGCGAAGTACGGTCGTTGACGCTGCCCAAGGCAGTCGAGTACGCCCTGGCAAACAATGGTGAACTGAAGGCGCTGCGCGCCGAAAAAGAGGTGGCCCGGGCAGGTCTGGAGCGCGCCGTGCTCTTTCCCAATCCCACCCTGGAACTGGCGGGCGATACCGGTGCACTGACCGGAAGCTCTGACGAAAGCACCGTCTCCATCGGGCTTTCCCAGGAATTCCTGACCGGCGGCAAGCGCGCCAAGCGCCTGAGTGTCGCCGAACGGGAGACGGAGGCGGTCCATCACCAGATCGCCGACCAGGAGCGGCTGCTCACCCTGGAGGTGAAGAGCACCTTCTACGAGCTCATGCTGGCGCAAAAGCGGCGGGAGCTGGCGCAGCGAGCCATCGACCTCAACGGCAAGCTTCTGGAGATAACACGGGAGCGTTTGGCTGCGGGCGACATTCCGGAGCTTGAGGTGAATCTTGCCCGGGTCGAAGTGGCCCGAAGCGAGGGGAGAAAAATCGGGGCCGAGCGCGAGTTCAGCCCGCTTCTGGCCAGGCTGCGGACCCTGCTGGGGTTCCCGGTCGGTGACGATGTCAGTTTCGACGGTACCCCCGAGCGGCGGCCGCTTGCAATTACTCCCGACGAACTCACACGTCTCGCCCTGGAGAACCGGCCCGACCTGAAGACGTTTGAGGCGACCCGCGCCAAAGGGGACGCCGCAGTTGAGCTGGCAGAAACAGAGCGTATCCCGAATGTGACCCTTGGAGTCGGCTACACCCACGAGCGGAGCGTGGATGCCACCGGCGTTGAGGATGAGAAGACCAGCGACAACCTCCTGGGGGTGAAAATCTCCATCCCGCTCCCCCTCTTCGACCGGAACCAGGCCGGCATCCGCGAGGCCCGGGCCAGGAAGCTGAGCGCCGAGAATCGCCTGGAGTTCGCCCGCACGAGCGTGGCACGTGAGATCGAAGGAGATTACGCCCGGCTTGCGGCGGCCGAGAAAGCCCTCGACCTCTACGCCACCGGCATCCTCCCCCAGCTTGAGGAGAACCTGAAGCTCGTCCAGGAGGCCTACCAGCTCGGCGAGGTCGGCATTCTCTCGGTCATCGAGGAGCAGAAGAAATACATCGAAGTCCACGACGGCTACCTCGTCGCCCTTGCGGACCGGCAGATTGCCCTGGCGCGGCTCGAAGCCTCGGTGGGAATCGACTTTCAGAACAAAACCAGCGGAGGTGCGCAGTGAAACGCAAGGGGATCATCATCGGCATCATCATCGCTCTCGCCCTGGGCGGGGGGATTGTGTACAGGTTTACCCATCTGACCACCGGCGGAGGCGAACACAAGGAAGAAGCGGGACATAACGAGGCCGGCCATAAGGAAGAAAAAGCCGGCGGCCATGAAGAAGGCAAGGAACATACGGAAGAGAAAGAAGGCCATGAAGGTCACGACGAGCATGGCGAGACCGGCAGCGTCAAGATGACCGCCGAGGTGCAGAAGCAGAATGGCGTGGTCGTCACGCCGGCGAAAAAACAGCGCCTGGCGGGGGTCATCAGCGCCACCGGCAAGGTGGAAGCCAATGCCGACCGCATCGCTCATGTTTCACCGCGCATCTCAGGCAAGATCGTCGCCGTCAGGGCCTCGCTGGGGGACAGCGTTGCCGCTGGTCAATCCCTGGCGACCCTGGATAGCGTTGAACTGGGGGAAGCCCTCAACCGCTACCGCCAGTCAAAAACGAAACTCGCCCTGGCCCAATCAAATATGGACCGGATCAAGGCCCTGGTGGAAAAGAAGATCGCCGCCCGCAAGGATATCTTTCAGGCAGAGACCGATTACAAGACCGCCCAAACCGAGCTGCATACCGACGAAGAGCGCTTGTTGCTGTATGGCATTTCTACGTCTGAACTTAAAGGAGACAGCCAAAAAAAGCCGCTCCTGCCGGTCCGCTCCCCCATCGGCGGCATCATTACCGAAAAACATGCCATCGTCGGCGAGCTGGCCGACCCTTCCACGAGCCTCTACACGGTTGCTGACCTCTCGTCGGTCTGGGTGCTGGTGGACATCGGCGAAAGGGACCTGGCCAAGGTGCGTAAGGGGCAGCCGGCAACGGTCACGGTCGGCGCATACCCTGACCAGAAGCTGAAAGGTCGTATCACGTACATCGCCGACCTGGTTGACGAAGCCACCCACACGGTAAAGGCACGAGTCGAGGTTGCCAATCCCGGCCGCAAGCTGAAACCGGAGATGTTCGCCACCGTCGAATTGGCGCTGGCGGGTGACGCACCGCCGGTTCTGGTGGTTCCCGAAGATGCCATACAGGATCTGGATGGGAAAAAGGTGGTGTTCATCGCGGAAACTGAAACTGAATTCGCGGCGCGCCAGGTCCAGGCGGGCCGGGCGGCAGGCGGCATGGTCGAGATTGTTTCCGGGCTGCAGGAAGGTGAGCGCTACGCGGTCAAGGGGGCGTTCATTCTCAAGTCGGAAATAAAGAAGGGTGAAGTGGTTGACGAGCATGGCCATGGGAAGTGATCTGTAGGGGCGCTGCTTGCCGCGCCCTGATTGGGCGAAGCAAGCGCCGCCCCTACCTGGGGGAGAAAAAACGATGCTGGAAAAAGTGATTGCCTATACGTTACGGCAGAAAGGGATGGTCATATTCCTGTCGTTGCTGATTGTTGCGTTCGGATTGTACTCATATCTGCGACTGCCGATTGATGCCTTTCCGGACGTCACCAACATTCAGGTTGAAGTGGTAAGCCACGCCGATGGCCTGTCGGCAATAGAGATTGAGAGAAATGTAACCTATCCGATCGAGATGGCCATGCGCGGCCTCCCCGATATCGAACAGATGCGTTCGGTCACCAAGTTCGGCCTGTCGATTGTCACCATTGTATTCAAGGACACGGTGGATATCTATTTTGCCCGGCAGCTGGTGTTCGAGCGACTGGCGGAGGCGCGGGAAAAGGTTCCCAAGGGGGTCGAGGTCGCCATGGGGCCCATCGGCACCGCCATGGGCGAGATCTACCAGTATACGCTTGAAGGGAAGATGCCCGATGACCCGCAGCAGAAGATTGCCTACCTTACCAACCTGAGAACCATCCAGGAGTGGATTGTCACGCCGCAGTTGAAAAGTGTTGCCGGCGTAAACGAGATCAACTCCTTCGGCGGGTACTTCAAGCAGTACCAGGTGATTGTGTCACCGGAGAAGCTGCTGAAATATGCCATAACCGTGGATGATGTCTATTCCGCCATCGGCAACAACAATGAAAACGTCGGCGGCAACCTCCTCGAACGGGGCACGGACCAGTACATCGTCCGCGGGGTCGGTTTGATAAAGGATGTCAGCGACATAGAAACCATTGTCCTGAAATCTGCCGGTGGGACTCCGACGTATATCCGCGACGTCGCCCAGGTAAAGGTCGGCGAGGCAGTCCGGATGGGGGCCGCCATGAAGGACGGCAAGGATGAATGCGTCGGCGGCATCGTCATGATGCTGCGCGGCGAAAACAGCCGCGACGTTGTGCGCCGGGTTGCGGATAAAGTCAGGGAGATGAATGAAAACAATGTGCTCCCCGAAGGGATCAAGCTGGTTCCCTTTTACGACCGGAGCGACATTGTGAAGGCGAGCGTCAGCACGGTCAACAAGGCGCTGCTGGAAGGTTCCATTCTGGTGCTGATCGTGCTGTACCTTCTGCTGAACAGCTTCCGGGGCAGCTTTGTCGTCCTTATAGCCTTGCCCCTTTCGCTGCTGGCGACATTCATTGTCATGAAACTTGTCGGCATAACCGCAAACCTGATGTCCCTCGGCGGGCTGGCCATCTCCATCGGCATGATCATCGACACGACCATCATCCAGGTGGAAAACGTCCAGCGACATCTGAGCGAAGAGGGGGGGCAACATCCCAAATTGCTGACCGTGCTGAAAGCGGTCATGGAAGTCAGAAAGCCGAGCATCTTCGGCGAGCTTATCATCGCCCTCACCTTCATCCCCATTCTTTCCCTGGAAGGGATCGAAGGGAAGATGTTCAGCCCGCTGGCCATAACAGTGGCGATTGCACTGCTTGCGTCTCTGTTCCTCTCAATATTCGTTATTCCGGTCCTCTGCATCCTCTTCCTGAAACCGCACCCGGAAAAAGAGAGCTTCATCATGAAGCATGCAAGCAGGCTCTATCTGCCGCTGCTCGACTATGCCATGAACACGAAACGCGTGGTTCTGAGTGTTGCCGGAGTTCTCCTGATTGCCTCGCTCTTTCTGGTAACACGGCTGGGAACGGAATTCATCCCCATCATGGATGAAGGCTCGTTTGACATGGATGTCGCCATGCTTCCCGGTGTTTCCCTGGCAAAGGCGATGGAGGTGAATCAACTGGCCGCGGCAAAGCTGATGCAGTTTCCCGAACTTGATACTATCGTGGGACGAACCGGTCAGACCGGGGTCGCCCTGGACACCAGAGGGTCGGACAAGACCGGCTATGTGGGGATCTTCAAGCCAAAGAGCGAATGGAAACGTGATATATCGAAAGAAGAGCTGACCAATGAGATGCGGGAGTCCCTGGAATCGGTTGCGGGAATAAACTTCGGCTTCAGCCAGCCGATCCAGTGCCGGATTGACGAACTTGTCGCCGGAACCCGGGCGCAGCTGATTCTCAAACTGTTTGGCGAAGATATCACCGTGCTCAGTGAAAAATCGGCCGAAATCGCCAAGGTTCTGTCCACGGTAAAGGGCGGTACCGATCTGAATGCGGAAAAGGTTACGGGGCAGCCATACCTGACCGTCAACATCGACCGGGCGAAAATTGCCCGGTATGGCCTTAATATCAGCGATGTGCAGAAGGTTATTGAAATTGCCGTGGCCGGTAAAGCGGCATCACAGCTGTACGAAGAAAACCGCAGCTTCGATATCACTGTTCGCTTGCCGGAAGAAAAAAGGAACTCCCTGGAAGCGATCAAGAATCTGATGATTACCACGAAAACCGGGATCAATGTTCCGCTCGAACAGCTGGCAGAGGTGGAAATGATCGAAGGCCCGGCTCAGATCAGCCGCCAGGACGGGGTGAGAAGAATCGGGATCGAGATGAACATTACCGGCAGGGATATCGGCAGTTTCGTTGCCGAGGCAAAACAGAAGATCAAAGAGAATGTCAAACTGCCGGCAGGT
This sequence comes from Geobacter sp., assembly GCF_030834625.1. Taxonomy (NCBI): domain Bacteria; kingdom Pseudomonadati; phylum Thermodesulfobacteriota; class Desulfuromonadia; order Geobacterales; family Geobacteraceae; genus Geobacter; species Geobacter sp. The sequence goes on along the minus strand of NZ_JAUQXO010000053.1, from coordinate 89,013 downwards.
TATTATCTCACCTGGGGCGGGCAGTTCGAGAACCAGCAGCGTGCCATGAAAAAACTGATGATCATCGGACCCGTTGCCATCGGCTTGATCCTGCTTCTGTTGTACGTCACCTTCAGGTCAATCCGCCTGGCGCTTCTGGTCATTTCCAACCTCCCCTTTGCCTTGATCGGCGGCGTCTTTGCTCTCTTCATCTCCGGTCAATATCTGTCCGTTCCGGCGTCAGTGGGGTTTGTCGTCCTGTTTGGCGTTGCTGTCCTGAACGGGCTTGTCCTGGTTTCGCGCATCTCGCAACTGCGCGATGAAGGCCTTGAATTGCAGGAGGCAATCAGGAAGGGGAGCCTTGACCGGTTGCGCCCGGTACTGATGACTGCATCCATCGCGATTTTCAGCTTGATGCCGATGCTGCTGGCCAGCGGAACCGGCTCTGAAATTCAGAAACCGCTCGCTACGGTTGTTGTGGGAGGGTTGGTAACCTCGACCCTGCTTACGCTGTTGATTATTCCGTCAGTGTACAGCTGGTTTGAAAAGAGAAGAGTCGAGGAAGAGATGTAATTGAATCTGCCTTTGAGGGCATCTCACAACAAAAGGTCAGGCCAAGGAGAATTTTATGAAAGAGATAAAAGCCATAATAAGACCATCGAAATTATTGGAAGTATCCGAGGAACTTCATGAAATTGAAGGACTGCCGGGAGTGACCGTGTCCGAAATAAAAGGATTCGGCAAAGGCCGAGCCAAAAACGCACAAGATAAAGTTACTTACGAGATGGTTGAGTTAATTCCGCGCATACAACTGGAAGTCGTTGTCGATGATGCGATGGTTGATGATGTTGTCAACGTGATCCAGAAATATGCCCATACCGGCAATACCGGTGATGGGAAAATATTCGTATCTACTGTGGATGAAATAGTAAAGATCCGAACAAATGAAAGGGGCAGAGATGCTCTTTAGCCGAACTGGTAACGGAAGCGTTCAGGTATAGAGAGGGTCTTACAGATATTTTCTTCCCAAAGGGGGACGTTAGAGCGTCCCCCTTTGTTGCATACGCTCGTTGAACCGCCGCACGTGAGCCTTGGCCAACTCCGTCCCCCCTGCCCATGCTGCCACGGTCATCTCCGCCAGGGCCATGTGAAGCTCCTCTCCTTGAATATCCGATTCTGCCTTGCCGTGCGAAACATGAGATTTCCTTCCCGTTGCATCATCATGATACAGAACTACAATGGTTGAACCGTCATGACACTTCAGACAAGTCGCCCGACACGACGGTCCATTGCCTCACAGGAACGGGGAAAAGGAGCGCGCAATGCTTAGCAGCGAACTGAACGCACGGATCATCGGACGCGGCAAGGAATTTTTCGGCAGCATCTCCGGCGAGAAACCCTCCCTCTTCAACAAGGGGGCCTGGATGGGCAAGGCCATGGACTGGAGCATGCAGAACGAGCAGTTTAAGATCCAGATGTTCCGGTTCGTGGACGTGTTCCCCTCGCTTACCACCAGCAGGCTCCTGACAGAACACATCCGCGAGTATTTCGGCAATGAAGAGGCAATGCCCCCGTTCATGTCCACGGGGGCCAAGGTGGCAGGGATGCTCGGCTCCTTCGGCGTTGCCGTGCTGAACAAGGTGCTCACCTCCAACATCGAGGAGATGGCCCGCCAGTTCATCGTGGGGGAGACCACGAAGGAAGCGGTGAAGAACCTGGAAAAGCTCCGCAAGGACGGCTTCGCCGCCGTGGTGGACGTTCTCGGCGAGGCGACCCTCTCCGAAGAGGAGGCCGAGGCCTACACCAATACCTACCTGGAGTTGCTGGAGGCCCTAAAGAAGGAGCAGGGGAGCTGGAAGGGGCTGCCCGGGAAGGGGGGCGATCCAAATCTCGACTGGGGCCACGCCCCCAAGGTGAACGTGGCGGTGAAGCCGACGGCCCTCTACTGCCTGGCCAACCCCCAGGATTTCGAGGGGTCGGTGGTCGCCATCCTGAACCGGATGCGCCGCATCTTCCAGAAAGTGGTGGAGCTGAACGGCTTCCTCTGCATCGACATGGAATCGTACCGCCACAAGGAGATCATCCTGGAGGTCTTCCGGCGCCTGAAGCTTGAGTACCGGGACTATCCCCACCTGGGGATCGTGCTCCAGGCCTACCTGAAGGATACGGACAAGGACCTGGACGACCTCCTGGCCTGGGCGAAGGAGCAGAAGGTCCAGATCTCCATCCGCCTCGTGAAGGGGGCCTACTGGGACTACGAGACGGTCAAGGCCAAGCAGAACGACTGGGATATCCCGGTCTGGACCATCAAGGCAGAAAGCGACGCCGCCTTCGAGCGCCAGGCCCGCAGGATCCTGGAAAACCACCCGATCTGCCACTTCGCCTGCGCCTCCCACAACATCCGCTCCATTTCGGCGGTCATGGAGATGGCGAAGGAACTGAACGTGCCTGATGAGCGCTACGAGTTCCAGGTCCTCTACGGCATGGCAGAGCCGGTCCGCAAGGGGATCCTCAAGGTGGCGGGGCGGATCCGCCTCTACGCTCCCTACGGGAACATGGTGCCGGGGATGGGGTATCTGGTGCGCCGGCTCCTGGAGAACACCGCCAACGAATCGTTCCTGCGCCAGAGCTTTGCCGAGGACGCCCAGATCGAGCGGCTCCTGGAAGACCCGGTCGTGACGGCGGAGCGGGAGCGGGCCGCCCGGGCGGCGAAGCCCAAGAAGGAGCGGAAAGGCCCCGGCGGGCTCCCCGCCTTCTATAACGAGGCGATGGTGGACTTCACCCGGGCCGATCACCGGGCAGCCTTCCCGAACGCCATCGCCCAGGTGCGGACCCAGTTGGGCAAGACCTATCCCCTCTTCATCAACGGGAAGGAGATCCGGACCACCGACCTCATCCCCACCGTGAACCCCAACAGGCCCTCCGAGGTCCTGGGCCAGATCTGCCAGGCCGGGACGAAGGAGGTGGGGGACGCCATCGCCGCCGCCAAGGCCGCATTCCCGGCATGGCGCGACACCGATCCCCGGACTCGGGCCGAGTATCTCCTCAAGGCGGCCCAGGCGACCCGCAAACGCGCCTTCGAGCTCTCGGCCTGGCAGATCCTGGAGATCGGCAAGCAGTGGGACCAGGCCTATGCCGACGTGACCGAGGCCATCGACTTCCTGGAATATTACGCCCGTGAGATGATCCGGCTGGGAGAGCCCCAGCGGGTGGGACACGCACCGGGAGAGCTGAACCACTACTTCTACGAGCCCAAGGGGGTGGCCGCGGTCATCGCCCCCTGGAACTTCCCCCTGGCCATCAGCATGGGGATGGCGTCGGCGGCCATCGTCACCGGCAACTGCGTGGTCTTCAAGCCGTCGGGGATCACCTCCATCATCGGCTGGCACCTGGTGGAGCTCTTCCGGGAGGCGGGGCTCCCCGAGGGGGTCTTCAACTACACGCCGGGGCGCGGTTCGGTCATGGGGGATTACCTGGTGGACCACCCGGACGTGAGCCTCATCGCCTTCACCGGCTCCATGGAGACGGGGCTGCGGATCATCGAGCGGGCCGCCAGGGTCCATCCGGGCCAGGCCAACGTGAAGAAGATCATCTGCGAGATGGGGGGGAAGAACGCCATCATCATAGACGACGACGCCGACCTCGACGAGGCGGTCCCCCATGTCCTCTACTCGGCCTTCGGGTTCCAGGGGCAGAAGTGCTCCGCCTGCTCCCGGGTCATCGTTCTGGACGCGGTCTATGACAAATTCATCGAGCGGCTCGTATCCATGGCCAGGGCCACCAAGATTGGCCCCTCCGAGGACCCGGCCCACTACATGGGGGCCGTGGCCGACGACAAGGCCCGGAAGAGCATCAGGGAGTACATCGAGATAGGGAAAAAGGAAGGGCACCTCCTCTACGAGAGCCCGGTGCCGGCCGGCGAGGTGTACTACGTCCCCATGACCATCATCGGCGGCATCCGGCCCGAGCACCGTATCGCCCAGGAGGAGATCTTCGGCCCGGTCCTGGCGGTCATGCGGGCCAGGGACTTCGACGAGGCAATCAACTGGGCCAATTCCACCAAATTCGCCCTCACCGGGGGGATCTTCAGCCGCAGTCCCGAGCACCTGGCCAAGGCCCGGCGGGAATTCCGGGTGGGGAACCTCTACATCAACCGGAACAACACCGGCGCCCTGGTGGAGCGGCAGCCCTTCGGCGGCTCACGCATGTCCGGGGTCGGCACCAAGGCGGGGGGGCCCGACTACCTCCTCCATTTCATGGACCCGAGGGTGGTCACCGAGAACACCATGCGACGCGGCTTCGCGCCCCACGAGGAGGATGACGACTGGGTGGAGTAAAACAGGGCTTTGCGGGGGGCGGGAGAAATCTCGGCCCCCCTTCTCATCCTGAAAACGGCAGTTGCCGTAAGCCCTTCGGAGCGAAGAAGGGCTTACGGCAACCGCCGAATATAGGATTATTCCGGTTGCCTGAGCAGATATTTGAAGGCCGGGATCAGCCGTAGCATCTTACCATCCGCCGAAAGTTCTTCCTCTTCCTCATAGGTGATGATCTCACCACACTCCAATCCGGTTTCATCCAGGGCTTTGATCAGAGAACGCAATTCGCGGTTGCGTGTTCCTTCGTCACCCATGGCATGCACGACCTGGATCAACTGCGTGATCTTGCCACCGGTACAGCAGGCGAAATCAACCTCAAGGCCATTACCGGTCTTGTAGTAGTAAAGTTCATGGCCTTGGCGTTTCAGCTCCAGATAGACCTGGTTCTCCAGCAGATGTCCAAGATTTTCACTGAAGCTGAATCCCACGGCACCGGCCATCCCTGTGTCAATAGCGTAGACTTTTTTCGGGCTTTTGATTTGTTCCTTCACGGAAAACGCAAAGGAATCGAGGGTGAACAGCAGATAGGCATCGCTGAAATACCCCAGATACTCCTTCACGGTTTTATCGTTGAGGCCCACCAGCGCCGCCAGCTTGTTGAAGCTGTAGAGAGAGGAGATATTCGACGCCAGGTAGAAAAATAGATTCTCCAGATCGACGGCCTTCTTGATGGAAAACCGGGGTGCTATATCCTGGTAGAGGATGTTTCTGGCGTACATCACCAGAATCTCTTTTTTTGTTGCCGGCAAGTCCACAGCGCTGGTTTCCGGGAACCCGCCAAAACGAAGGTAGTCGTCGAGAAGTTTGCGCAGCCGGTTACGATGCCTGGTCACTGCAACTGCATCGGAGATGTTCAGCCCATTGGCTGCGATAAACTCCGGGAACGAAAACGGATACACCTCCACCGGCATCGCCCGACCAGAAAGAAGGGTGATGAACTCAGAAGTAAGAAGGTGCGAGTTGGACCCGGTGACGATGAACTTGATACCCTGCTGCTCGTACTTTGCCTTGACGAAAACCTGCCATTCAGGGAAGAAATGCACCTCATCGAGGCAGCAGTAAACCGGTCCCACCGGTGCAACCAGCTTCAGATAGTCATCATACGCCCGTTCAAGGTAAGAGACATCGGCGCGGTGACGGCTGAACTGGGGATTTTCCAGATTGAGGAAGAGTATGTTCCGGGGGGGGACCCCTTTGTCGCGTATCAGGTGGTTAATCGTCTGCCGCACCAGGGTGCTCTTGCCGGATCGACGCACACCGACCAGAGCGATAATGTGGGGCAGTTCCAGATAACCCTTTACCTTATTGAGAATGCTGCGTGAGACCCCTTCCTGGTAGAGAGTCCCATCCCAATGGGGATTCTGGTCAACAATTACAGACTCAAACATATTAACTCCGAACTAAACGTGTATAGTTCGTATTATAGCGCGAACTGAATACATTTCAAACAGAATTGTCAACCCCACCAAGTTGATCTGCATTGTTTAGAGCATCCTGTTACTACTGAGGGGCGGGAGAAATCCCGCCCCCTTGTTTTTCCGTGAAACCATACTAACATTTCAAAATATCAACAAATTCCCTATCGAAACGCTTGCACAATCTTTTTTTCCTGTGGTATACAGGTCAGACCTCTTGGGGCTACCTGTCTCCAACCGCCCGATGCCCCGCCTCTTCTGCAGCACCCCCATTACCGTAATCGAAACAACGTCTCGCACCGCAGAGAGGAACCCATGCTCCTGCAACAACTTATCAACGGGATAGCCCTCGGCAGCACCTATGCGCTCATCGCCCTGGGCTACACGATGGTGTACGGCATCATCACCCTCATCAACTTCGCCCACGGCGAGATCTTCATGGTCGGGGCCTTCGTGGGTCTCTTCCTCGTGACGGTCCTCAAGCTCAACATCTTCGTGGCCATGGCCGGCGCCATGGTCTTCTGCATGGTCATGGGGGTGGTGATCGAGCTGATCGCCTACCGTCCCCTGCGGAAATCGTCCCGGCTGTCGGCCCTCATCTCGGCCATCGGGGTCTCCATCTTCCTCTCGACCCTGGCCCTCATGGTCTTCGGGGCCGATGCCAAGGGATACCCCGACGAGGCCTTCCCCGTGCGGCAGATCAACATCGCCGGGGCGGAGATCTCAACGCTCCAGCTCCTCATCATCGGCGTTTCGGCATCTCTCATGCTGGGCCTGGAATTCATCGTCAAGAAGACTAAAATCGGCAAGGCGATGCGGGCCACCTCCGAGGACTACAACACGGCGGCCCTCATGGGGATCAACGTGAACCGGGTCATCTCCTTCACCTTCGCCCTCGGCTCGGCCCTTGCCGCGGCGGGCGGGGTTCTGGTGGGGCTCCTCTTCAAGGCCGCCAGCTTCAACATGGGGCTCATGGCGGGGCTCAAGGCCTTCTCGGCCGCGGTCCTCGGGGGCATCGGCTCCATTCCCGGCGCCATGCTCGGGGGGCTGCTGCTGGGTGTGGCAGAGGTCATGGGAGTGGCGGCCGGCTACTCCTCCTACCGGGACGCCATCGCCTTCGCCATCCTCGTCCTCGTGCTCCTGGTGAAGCCCACGGGGCTCCTGGGGCAGAAAATCCAGAAAAAGGTGTAACGATCCATGGCTGAGGCCCTGCAGAATATCGTCAACCTGGTGGACCCCTACCTCCTCCAGATCCTGGTCAACATCGGCATCGCCATCATCATGGCCCTGGGGCTGAACATCATCACCGGCATCACCGGCCAGCTCTCCCTGGGCCACGCGGCCTTCATGAGCATCGGCGCCTTCACGAGCGCCCTCATCACCATCAAGCTCGGCCTCCCCTTCGGCCTGAACCTCCTCCTGTCGGGGATCGTGGCCGCCGCTATCGGAGCAGCCATCGGCTACCCGATCCTGCGGCTCACCGGCGACTATCTCGCCATCTGCACCCTGGGCTTCGCCGAGATCGTGAAGGTCGTCTTCCTCAACCTGGAAATCACCAACAAAGCCCTGGGCCTCTCGGTCCCCCCCCTCAAGTCCGCGATTCCAATGCCTTTCTACGTCTGGGGGGTCGCCATCCTCTCCATCGTCCTCGTCTGCTTCATGAAGGAGTCCCGCTTCGGCCGGGCCCTCAAGGCGATCCGGGACGACGAGATCGCCGCCGAGGCCATGGGGATCAACATCGCCCGCTACAAGGTCCAGTCCTTTGCCATCGGCTCCTTCATGGCCGGGGTGGGGGGCGGGCTCTACGCCCATTTCCTCAGCTACATCAACCCATCTGACTTCGGCTTCCTGAAGTCCGTCGACATCCTGAGCATGGTGGTCCTCGGGGGTCTCGGGAGCATCGCCGGGACGGTCTTCGGCGCCTCGGTCCTGGCCGCGGCCCCGGAGTTCCTCCGCTTCATGTCCCAGTACCGAATGCTCGTCTACGGGGGGCTCCTGGTTTTCATGATGGTCTTCAGACCCAATGGCCTCCTGGGCGGGGTCAACTTCACCGACCTGGTGCTCCGCGCCATCGGCAGAAAGCCGGCCACGGCCGAAATCGCCGAGAGACACCAGAAAAACTAACGGAACCGAACCATGTCGCTTCTGCAACTCGATAACGTAACGATCCGCTTCGGCGGCCTGGTGGCCGTGGACAGCGTCAACCTCACCGTGAACCAGGGGGAGATCCTGGCCCTCATCGGCCCCAACGGCGCCGGCAAGAGCACCATGTTCAACCTGATCACCGGCATCTACACCCCCACGGAGGGGACCATCTCCTTCAAGGGAAAGCAGGTAAGCGGCAAGAAGACCCACGTGATCGCCGCCGCCGGCATCGGCCGCACCTTCCAGAACATCCGCCTCTTCGCCGAGCAGTCGGTGCTGGACAACGTCCTCATCGGCGCCCACACCCGGGGGAAATGGGACCTGACCGGCGCACTCATGAAGATTGCCCCCTGGGTGAAGAAGGAAGAAGGAGAGCTGACCGAGTGGGCCATCGAGTGCCTCAAGCAGGTGGATCTTGCCCACCGGGCCTACGAGATGGCCGTGAACCTCCCCTACGGCGAGCAGCGGCGCCTGGAGATCGCCCGGGCCCTGGCCCTGAAACCCGACATTATCCTCCTGGACGAGCCGGCAGCCGGCATGAACCCCCAGGAAAAACAGGTGCTCCTGGAGATGGTGATGAAAATCCGGGCCACCGGCGTCACCGTCTTCCTGGTTGAGCACGACATGAAGTTCGTCATGGGGCTCTCGGACCGGATCGTGGTCCTCGACTACGGGGTGAAGATCGCCGAAGGGAAGCCCGAGGAGATCAGAACGAATCCACAGGTCATCGAAGCGTACCTCGGCAAGGCGGCAGCCCACTAATTCAAGGAACCATCAATGCTTGTCGTCGAAAACCTCTCCGTCAACTACAAGGCCATCAAGGCCCTCGTGAACCTCTCCTGCCGCGTGGACCAGGGGGAGATCGTGGCCCTCATCGGCGCCAACGGCGCCGGCAAGACCACGACCCTCAACACCATCTCCGGCATAGTGCCGGCCGCAGCGGGGCGCATTCTCTTCGAGGATGAGGACATCACCAAAGTTCCCCCCCACCAGATCGTCACGCGGGGGATCTGCCAGGTCCCCGAGGGTCGGCGGGTCTTCGCCAAGATGAGCGTCCTGGAAAACCTGGAGATGGGGGCCTACATCCGGAGCGACCGCAAGGGAATCGCCGAGGAGATGGAGCGGATTTTCCACCTCTTCCCCCGCCTGGCGGAGCGGAAAAAGCAGCTGGCCAAGACCCTCTCCGGCGGTGAGCAGCAGATGCTCGCCATGGGGCGGGCCCTCATGTCCCAGCCCCGGCTTCTCCTTCTGGACGAGCCCTCCATGGGGCTGGCGCCGATGCTCGTGGAGAAGATCTTCGAGATCATCCAGGAGATCAACAAGACCGGCACCACCATCATGCTCGTGGAGCAGAACGCCCACATGGCCCTTTCCATCGCCCACCGGGCCTACGTGCTGGAGACCGGCCAGGTGGTGCTCCAGGGGCCGGCCAGGGAACTGGCGGACAATCCCGAAATCAGAAAGGCCTACCTGGGAGAATGACCGACCAGAAGCCCATCATCAACCCCTACCTGGCCGTCCTGGTAGGGGTTTTTGCCGTCTCCTTCTCGGCCCTCTTCGTGCGCCTGTCAAGCGCGCCGGCCATGATCATCGCCACCTACCGGCTCCTCTTCACCTTCCTCCTCCTGGCCCCCTTCTCGGCCCACGAGCGGTTTGCCGGCGTTCGCCAGATGTCCCGCCGCCAGATAGGCCTCTCGGCGGCCAGCGGGGTCTTCCTGGCACTCCACCTGGTCACCTGGTTCATCTCCCTCCAGTACACGAGCGTCGCAAGCTCCGTGGTCATTGTCACCACCCAGCCGGTCTTCGTGGTTCTGGGCTCCTGGCTCTTCTTCCGGGAGAAGGTCCCCCGACCCGCCCTCCTGGGGATAGCCCTGGCCCTTTCCGGCAGCTTCGTCATCGGCGCCGGCGACTTCCAGGTGGGGATGCGGGCCTTTGTGGGCGACCTTCTCGCCCTGGCGGCGGCGATCTTCGTTTCCGGCTATCTCCTGATCGGGCGAAGACTACGGGGGAGCGTGGCGCTCAACGGCTACACCTTCGTCACCTACGGCTCCAGCGCCCTCGCCCTCGTGGCGGCGAGCGCCCTGGCCCGGGTCCCCTTCTACCCCTACCCGTCCCGCGACTGGCTCCTCTTCCTGGCCCTGGCCGCCGTCTGCACCGTCCTCGGCCACACGGTCTTCAACTGGGTGCTCCGTTACGTACAGGCTTCCGTGGTGTCGGTGAGCATCCTGGGCGAGCCGATAGGCGCCATCATCTGGGCCGCCATCTTTCTGGGGGAAAACCCGACCCCGCGCCAGCTGGCCGGCGGAGCCCTCATCTTCACAGGCCTTTTTCTCTTCACCCGGGTTACGGCCCGCCCCGTGAAGGAATAACCATTCTCTGCCTCCCTCCCCTCCCATTTGACAGACGACCTCTCGCTGCTAAAATGTGACCATAGTCGACCATTCCGACCGAACTCTTTGCAGGAGGTGGCACGGATGCTCATACGGGTCAAGTATCAGGACAACACCTATGACATGGTGAAGGCATGGCGTCTCGAAGAGTACATAGCCGCGGGGAAGATTTCCGCCTTTCACCGCGGTGACGGCTGGGTGTCCGTCGGCCGCGACCAGCTCCGCCACAGCGGCGACAAGGTCTACGCCGGCCCCGAGCGACGGCAACGGGAAAACAATCTCTCCCGGGCCGCCTGACCGAAATCCGCCGATGACCGGTGCCCGCGGGGCGCCGTTTGCACTTTTCAATCCAGGCCGACACCGGACGACTCCGCGGCAGAGCGCGGACAAGGAACGCGCGTTTCGGCCCTGCCCGGGAGGCGGCCCATGAACGGCAACGAGGCGACCCTCACCATTGAGCTTCAGAAGGATCTTGACGCGCTGCGACAGGGATACCTGGAACATGCGCCCCCCGACGTCGTCGCCACCATGGGGAAGGCTGCAGAAGAACTCATCCGCTCGGGGATCGTGGAACGGACCGTGCCGGTGGGTTCCCCTGCCCCCGACTTCGCCCTCCCCAATGCCGTGGGGCGGGAGGTGCGCCTCTCGGCCGTGACAGCCCGGGGCCCGGCGGTGATAACTTTCTACCGTGGGGCCTGGTGACCGTACTGCAGCCTGCAGTTGCGGGCCTATCAGAAAATACTCCCCCAGATAAAGCGCCTCGGAGGAGAACTCCTCGCCATATCCCCCCAGACCCCGGACAAGTCCCAGGCCACCCTCCTCAAGAACTTCCTCGAATACGAGGTCCTGAGCGACGTGGGGAACCGCGTCGCGCAGAGTTTCGGCCTCGTCTACCCCTTGGGCGCCGAGGTGCGGCGGATCTACCTGGGTTTCGGCGTCGATCTGGCCGAGTACAACGGCGACGATTCCTGGGAACTCCCCCTCCCCGGTACCTTCATCATCGACCGGACCATGACCATCCGGCTGTCATTTGCTGATGCAGACTATACTCGACGCCTGGAGCCCGCCGCGATCCTTGACACCCTCCGGGTCATTCGCGATGAAGGGGGTGCCCCGTGATTACCACACTCCTGGAAGGAAACCGGCGCTTCGTGGCCGAAACGTTCGAGAAGGAGAAGGAGTTGTTCTCCGAACTGGCCCGGGGGCAAAAACCCACGGTCCTCTGGATCGGCTGCTCCGACTCGCGGGTGCCGGTCAACACCATCACCCAGACAAAAGCCGGTGAGGTCTTCGTCCACCGCAATGTGGGAAACATCGTCGCCGCCAACGACTGGAACCTTTCCGCCGTCCTCGAATTCTCCATCAACCATCTCAAGATTCCCGACATCGTCATCTGTGGCCACTATGGCTGCGGCGGCATTCAGGCCCTCGACGAGGATAACACCGACGACAAGTACATCCCCATCTGGCTCATCAATGCCTACAAGGCGAAGGAGCGGGTCGACGAGAAGCTCCGGGCCCTCCACATCGACATCCCCACCGAGCAGCGGATGAAGCTGATCGTGGAGGAGAACGTCCGCCTCCAACTGGAACATCTGCGGGAATACCCCTTTGTCCGCAGGGCGGTGGTGGACGGCAAACTGACCCTCAACGGCTGGGTCTACGACATGGGTAACGGCGAGATAAGGATAGTCGCCACTGAGAGTGCCGCACGGTGCGGTGTCGTGCCCGGCGATCGCAGAAAAAAATAACGGCGTTATTAATTTTTACAAAGACACTCAAGAATATATTGCAAACTCCTTACTTCATTTATAGTATAGATAAAACATTGTATCATTATACGGATACAGCAACTGTAGCCCTGTGCACACCCAGTCAAGGAGGCCATCCCGGTGAAAAGTCATGTCTGGCGCCCCCTCTTCGTAGCAATCGGTCTTGTCCTGCTCATTATTGTGGTAAGGTCCTTCCTGGTACCCGATGATTTCGGCGTCTGGGAGCGGGGTTACATGTACGGCTTGCATCGCAAGGGAAACGAGGCGGAGTGGAAGAAGGTCACGGTCAAGTACCGGACCAAGGCGTACTGCAAGGAGTGTCACGCGGAAAAGGTGGAGAGCATCGACCGCTCGCCCCACGGTATTATCCCCTGCGAGAACTGCCATGGTCCGGCCATGAACCACCCCGAGGATCCGCCGACCCTCACCATTGACCACAGTCGCGAGCTCTGCATCCGCTGCCACGCCAAGCTCTTCACCCCGTCCAGCGGCCGGTCAAAGATCCGCGGCATCGATCCGGTGACCCACAACCCCGGGGCCGAGTGCAGCCTCTGTCATGATCCCCACCACCCGAATCTGGAGGCACTGAAACGTCATGAATAGACGAGAGTTTCTCAAACGGAGCATCGTGGTGGTCGCCGGGATGGCGGTGCCGACGGCGGCCCTGGAACTGATCGACCCGAAGAAGCTTCTGGCGGCCAAGCCGGAATTACGCTGGGTCTTCCTTGTCGACACGCACAGTTGCGTGGGATGCGGCTTCTGCGTGAAGGCATGCAAGATCGAGAACGAGGTCCCCTACGACGCCAACGTGACCCGAACCTGGGTTGAGCGGTACGTCATCACCAAGGATGGCAAGACCCACATCGACTCGCCCAAGGGGGCCCTCAACGGATTCACCTCCAAGAAGATCGACATCGGCCAGGGGCACACCAAGGAGATCAAGGATGAGGAGATCGTGCAGTCGTTCTTCGTCCCCAAGCTCTGCAACCAGTGCGAAAATCCCCCCTGCGTCCAGGTCTGCCCCGTTGGTGCCACCTACCAGACCGCCGACGGGGTGGTACTCGTGGACCGCACGTGGTGCATCGGCTGCGGCTACTGCATCATGGGGTGCCCCTACGGAGTCCGTTTCTTCCATCCGGTCTACCGTGTGGCGGAGAAGTGCAACTTCTGTTATCACCGCATCTCCAAGGGGATGAAGACGGCCTGCGTCGACGCGTGCCCCTTCGGTGCCCGCAAGGTCGGCAACCTGAGGGATCCCAATGACCCGGTGACGAAGATCATCATGACCGAGCGGGTCGCGATCCTCAAGGAGGAGTACGGCACCAAGCCGCAGGTCTACTACCTGGGTCTTTCCAAGGAGGTCAGATAGCCATGATGGTGCACGGAGAAGCCTGGACCATAAAGGAGTTCTTTACCTACCCGAACGAGTACATCTACTGGACCATCCAGATCGTCATGTATCCCTTCATGACCGGCCTGGTGGCGGGGGCCTTTGTCCTCTCATCCCTCTATCACGTCTTCGGGGTCAAGCAACTGAAGGACATCGCCCGTTTTTCCCTCGTCTTCTCCTTTGCGCTGCTGCCGACGGCGATGATGCCGCTCATGCTCCATCTGCAGCAGCCCCAGCGGGGGATCGAGGTCATGATGACCCCCCACTTCACCTCGGCCATCGCCGCCTTTGGCATCGTTTTCTCCACCTATGGGATGATCGTGGCAGCGGAGCTCTGGTTCGTCTATCGCCAGTATTTCGTGCAGACGGTTCACGAGCTGAAGGCGAAGCCGGACAGAACCGCCTGGGAATCGATCCTGATTCCGCTCTATTCGGTCCTGACCATGGGGGCCTGGGACATCAGCGAGCACGCCCTGGAAAAGGATGAGAAGGCAGTGAAGATCCTGGCCGGTATCGGGATCCCCGTTGCCTGCTTCCTCCACGGCTATGCCGGCTTCATCTTCGGGTCGGTCAAGGCCAACGCCCTCTGGATGACCCCCCTCATGCCGGTCATCTTCATCTGCTCCGCCGTGGTGTCGGGAATCGCCCTCTGCATCATCACCTATGTGGTCTGCATGGAGTTGAGGAAGCTGATCTTCGCGTGGAAGCGCAAGCAGAATCCCGACCTTCCCTCCACGGAGGAACTGAAGAGCGTCGAGGTCAACGTGGTGACCATGACCGTCAAGTACCTGATCATGTTCCTGATCCTGGCAATTACGCTGGAACTGCTCGACCTTATCTTCCGCGGCTATACGGCGGTGAAATCCTGGGATATCCTGCGCAGCGTCATCTACGAAAAGGACTTCACCAAGATATTCATTCTCCAGTACGGCTTCGGCAACCTGATCCCCTTTATCCTCCTGCTCATGCCGCGGCTCACTATCCGCAGGGCGGTGGTCGGAACCCTCATGGTGCTGCTCGGAGTGTTCATGATGCGGTGGAACGTCGTCATCGGCGGCCAGGCTTTCTCGTCCTCGTTCGCCGGTTTCATGGAATACCATCTCCCGATCTGGCCCCACGACATGGAGACCTTCAAGGAGGGTTTTTTTGGCGCTCTCATGGTAGCCGTCACCCCCTTTGTCCTCTTCTTCTGCCTTTCCCGGATTCTGCCGGTCTTTGGCCAAAAGGGTGGCCACTGACGCCATTGGACTGTTTCGCTGAAAACGGGAGGTGAGATCCGCAATGGCGATGTCGCCTGCCGTTTTCCGTTCCACGCACCAAAGGCTCCCCGTCGAACAACGGGGACAAAAAAAGGGCGACCATAGGCCGCCCCGGAGAAAGGAAGTGTGTCTATCAGATAGCGTCAGGCCAACGTCTTGGCCTCACCCTCGACGATCTCGATGATCTCCCGGTAGATGGCGATCATGACGCCGATCTCGCGCCACTTCTTTGCCACCATCCGGATCAGGGAGCAGGCATGGACCAGGGTGCCGGAGAAGATGAAGATCCCGGCGATGCGGGAATCCTCATTCCCCATCATGTAACAGGACACAACCCCCACGGTGATCATGGAGGCAAACCAGGCCAACTCGGGGCCCTTGAAGGGATTCTCCATGAGTGTCAGGAAATCCACGTAGTATCGGGAGAGTCCCCGCACCTTTTTGAGGAATTCCGTCAGCTCGTCCCCTGCATATTTCAAATATGCATAGGAGATGAACCGCTCCGCAGCCGACTTCCTCCCTGTCTTCATCCGCTCGTTCACGTACTTGTCGATTGCCTCGTCAATGACTGTCGTGTCCATAAGCCCACCCCTCTGTCTACTTTTCTCATACAGTGCGCAAAATGAGTCGGGATCATTCCTTCCCCAACTGGCCGTAAGTGCAATGGATTGGCCCGGTCGTGCTCCAGTTCCATCCCTTTCGTATCCACTTACCCAAACATTTTACACATAGTGTGCCAACTGCTTCATTTTTCACAGTTTGCGGCAATTTTTCAGGGGTTTACATAAGATCAGACTATCTGGCTTACATGTATAATATTTTACTACTCTTTTCGCCTCATGCGCGGAGATCATGGGATATTTTTTCTGAAGACCAACGGGACTCAGTTCTACGGGGGTGATACCGGAACGAAGGAAGAGTGGCCTTGACGTGGCAATTTTTGCATTTGTGCAACAAGTCAGTCATATTTTCGTCGTTATGCGACGAAGAGGAACAATCTGCCGGAAGGGAGCAGGTGCTGCCTACCATTCCGGCAGGAGGTGAAGTTTCGCTCAAGCCATGTCGATGACCGCCTTAACCGCCTTCTCGATCCCCTCGGCAGCCTCGGAGATGCGGTTGGCGAGCATGTAGGCCGGTGTGCTGACGATCCGGTTCTCCCGATCCACCACGAACTCCGTGACGGGACAGTTGACATGTTCGCTTCCAGTTGCGGTAATGGCAGACGCAGTGCCGGCATCTGTACCGATGGTGACCTTGGGTCTGTAATCTCGGCCAAGGGTGGCGGCAATAAGAGTCGGAGCGATGCAAATGGCTCCGATGGGCTTCTTCGCCGCGGCCATCTCCCGGGTGAGTCGGGCGACTTCCGGATGAATGGACGCGTCAGCTCCCTTCTCGGCAAAATTGCAGAGATTCTTGGCCGCCCCATAGCCGCCGGGGAAGATGACGGCATCCAGGTCGGCCGCCGTAACCTCGGCTATGTTCCTGATCCTCCCCCGGGCGATTCGGGCGGACTCCACAAGGGTGTTGCGGGTTGCGCCGGTCTCCTGGGAGGTGAGATGATTCACTTCGCGGAATTCCATGTCAGGGGCCAGGCAGACCGCCTCGGCACCGTTACGGTCGATGGCGAGCATGGTTAAAACCGCCTCATGAATCTCGCTGCCGTCGTAAACGCCACAGCCGGAAAGGACAACACCGATCTTCTTCATACATTCCTCCTTGCTTTTGATAGCGGGATGTCGGAACCCGTAAATGTCTGAGCAGAATCGAGGGAGAACGTGCCCCCACGGTGCAACTAAGTGTAATCACTCCCTCCCGCTTCCGCAAGAGCGATTTTCACTGCCTCGTCGTAGGGGGTGAGTGGAAAGGGAATCAGCTCGCGAATCCGGCTGTCACGGCAGACAACCTCGTTCCGGAGACCTTCGATAAGGGGAATGGCGATGGAGGGGCGCACTGGCGTCACGAGCCCCACCCAGTAGGAGGAAAGCTTCGGCGTGAGGATAGGAAGCGAAAGGATCATGGTGAACTTGTTCTCGACCCGGCCGAACCTCTCCATCATCTCCCGGTAGGTGAGGACATCGGGGCCGCCGATGTCGAAGGTTTCGCCGGCAGTCCGCTCATCCCGGAGACAGCCCGCCAGATAGCGGATCACGTCTCCAACGGCGATGGGCTGACAGCGGGTAGAGACCCAGCGGGGAGTGATCATGATCGGGAGCCGCTCCACGAGGGCACGGATCATCTCGAAGGAGGCTCCACCGGCGCCGACGATGATAGCGGCCCGAAGGGAAGTGGTCTTGAAGGTCCCCTTGCGCAGAATGCTCGCCACTTCAAGACGGCTTGCCAGATGCTCAGAGAGGTTGTCTCCGGTTTCGCCAAGCCCCCCCAGATAGATGGCCCGCCGAAGCCTGCCCCGGTTGCCGGCAGCCACAAAATTCTCTGCCGCCTCCCGGTCCCGTCGTTCGAATCCAGCCCGCCCTCCTCCCATGGAATGGACCAGATAGTAGGCTGTGTCGATACCGGCAAAGGCAGCGTCGAGACTTGCCGGCTCCAGGAAGTCTCCCACGGCCCGCTCCGCACCATCGGGAAGGGGTGCGTCGGCCCGCCGCACGAGGCAGCGGACCCGGTATCCATCGGTGGACAGCCGACTGACGAGGCGCTTGCCGATAAATCCGGTCGCTCCTGCTACGAGAACGGTTCCTTCGCCGGGGTCCATGGTACCTCCGCACTGGAGCAGTGACGCTAAGGCTACGCCTTAATTGTACACACTCCTGCGCGAAGGCAAGGTCAGATATTCCGTTTAGCCATCTCCCGTGCCATTTTTTTCCGCGTGCGCAGGTCGGTAAAAAAGCCGCTCAGAATGGCGGCACACTCCTCTTCACGCACCCGCGGGGTGAGCTCAACCTTGTGATTGAGCCTCCTGTCGCCGGAAAGGTCGTAAAGGGAGCCGGCCGCTCCACCCTTCGAGTCGTAGCAGCCAAAGACCACCCGGTCGAACCGGGCGAGAATGATGGCCCCCATGCACATGAGACACGGCTCCAGGGTCACGTAGAGGACGGCCCCGGTGAGCCGCCACTGATCGAGACGTTTCGCAGCCTGACGGATGGCGATCATCTCGGCGTGGGCGGAAGGGTCCCGTTTCCCTTCCCGAAGATTGTACCCCCGGCCCATGACCACGCCATCCTTCACGATGACCGCACCGATGGGGACCTCGCCCCGGTCGGCGGCCTTCTTTGCCTCCCGCAGGGCCTTCCCCATCCAGTAGATGTCGTCGTGAACTGCCTTGGCTTTTCGGCGAACCATCCTATCCGATTCCTCTTTGGCGCTTATTGATACTGGATGTACAGGGGCTTCGGATTAAGCTTGAGCACTTCGCGGGGAGTCATGAGCGGATCCCCCTTCTTGGTGTCATTGTGGTAGAAGAGCTTGAAACCGGCATACTGTACCGGCTCAGACACGATATAATCCTCATACGAATCCCGCTTCAGCGGAGGTGCTCCCCAGCCGTCCATGTGCATGACGACTTGTACTTCGGGCCGCAGGGAGATGTTTCGGGCATTGGTGACGCCGTTGCGGGTGAAGCGATGCACCGTCAGCACTTTGGGAGGAAGGTTGTGGGTCTTCACCAGATTGCTGAGATATCCGGTGACGTAGTTGATGTCCGCAGCGTCATAGGTGCCGATTCTGGTCCCCGGTTTAGCCCCGCTTTTGACGAGGTTGAATTCGGGGTCGATCCCCAGATGCACATCCGGATTTTTCAGGATCCACTCGAAACGCGGCAGGAGCGTCCTGATATCCTCATGCCCCGTCTGGATATCGATGAACATGAGGGCCTTTGCCTCCCGTGCCCAGCCATGCACCTGGTTCACCACATCGTCCGGCATGACCATGCGGTATTTTCCGCTCTTCCCCGGCTCTCCCTGGGCCACCACCGCAATAAGATGAAGGGCCGGCTGAACCGTAATCGCAGGATCGGCCTTTTCCCAGCGGCCCGCCTCTTCCTTCAAGCGCCGCAGCATCTCATCCTTCTGGTATTCGCCCAGCGCCCCCATTCTTTTTGACAGTGGGTTACCGTAATAGGCCACAATCCGTTTACCGGGAAGAATCGCCCCCGGCAGCGATGGGGGACTATGCACGGGCCACCCAGACCGCGTGGCGAATTCAGGATCTTCACCCGCCCTGTATTTGGTGGCGGGTGCCGGCGCCTTGGCGCTGGTGATGGCGTCAAAACGCGATACCGTCGGTTCAGGGGGAGGCACGTCGTTGCTGTTACTTACTGACTCGGTCACGACCGTGTCATCGGGCCGGGCATCCGACTGATGCGCCTTGTTGAACTTGCATCCCGCCAGCCCCAGCGACAGCGCAAAAGTGGCACACAGCACGAGAACGAGGCAACGATAGGTAACGAATGGAAGGATAGATTTCACAAACTGCTCCGACAAGAGATTTATGCAACTACGGAATGATATTCCCATTATCAATGGAAAGCAGGATTTATACCATTATTAAAACCTGAAGAAAATGGTTCTGCCAAGCCAAATTCATCAGCCGAGGGGAAGAGCCTTTCAAACAGAAAAAGGACATGCTTGTATCCGACCAGCACTTTTCCTTGAAAAAAGTAAAGGGGCTACAGCACATGCTGTAACCCCTCGATTTTGTTGGCGCGCTCGGAGAGATTCGAACTCCCGACCCTCAGATTCGTAGTCTGATGCTCTATCCAGCTGAGCTACGAGCGCGTATGGTTCAACTGGCGGGGATGAAATCCACCAAGGTGAAACCGTATTTCGGGTGGTTGAACGAGTGGGTGGTCGGATACAGGGAAAAGAGCCACCCTTTGAAAACCTCTTTACCCCCCTCAATGATTCGGATCTGCGCAGCAGGGTTCTTCGGCTCATTGGACTGGGATGTCAGGGTCGTTCCATCCATGGTAAAGTGGGGAAGGAACGTGTCCACAACAATTGAAAGCCCCGAACCGGGAATGGCGAAATCGGAGCCGATATTCACCGTGTAGATGGTTTCCTTGTTGGCGTCTTTGTCGGTGACAGCAATCTTGACTGCTTTCCACTTACCTTTGACACTTTCGGGTACGACGATGACCGATTCCTTCTTCTTCGTCGCCATCTCGCCATGGGGTGATGCCATTCCCTCAGGCTTCGGCTCTTCCTTTTTACTGCAACCGGAAATAGCAGCCGTTACAACGACGATAACGGCCAACAGCCTGACAACCGAACCCACAACGCCTCCTCAATCCTATCGCGCCGGCCTTGCCGTCGCGCAATCAACTGGCGGAGAGAGAGGGATTCGAACCCTCGATACCGGTTTCCCAGTATACTCGCTTAGCAGGCGAGCGCCTTCGACCTACTCGGCCATCTCTCCCATTAATGCACAAATCTTAAAATATATGGCGGAGGAGGTAGGATTCGAACCCACGGAACTTTCGTTCAACGGTTTTCAAGACCGCCGCCTTAAGCCACTCGGCCACTCCTCCGGGAGTCCAGCCGATTCCATCAAGCCCGCCCCCGTCCGGCTTGAGCAGGGCGGAGTATTCCTCTCATGCTCACTCCGACAATACGGAACGTACTGTTTAACACACTTTACCGAGGTGCGCAATTATTTTTTGCTTCGCCTGCTCAGGCTGCAGACCCTATGACTGCACGACCTCCCATGTAGGGTCTGAGTACCTCGGGAACCACAACGGTTCCATCTTCCTGCTGGTAATTCTCGAGAATTGCCACCAGGGTCCGACCAACCGCCAGTCCGGAACCGTTCAGGGTATGGACAAATTCGGGCTTGGCTTTGTCGTCATCACGGAAACGAATCGACGCCCGGCGGGCCTGGAAGTCCTCGAAATTGCTACACGAGGAGATCTCCCGATAGGTGTCCTGGGCGGGAAGCCACACCTCGATGTCATAGGTCTTGGCGGCAGAGAATCCCATGTCACCGGTGCAGAGTTCCACCACACGATAGTGGAGCCCGAGCTGGCGGAGCACCTCTTCGGCGTGGGCCAGGAGTCGCTCCAGCTCGCCATAGGAGGTGGATGGATGGGCGAATTTGACCAGCTCCACCTTGTTGAACTGATGTTGCCGGATCAACCCCCGCACGTCCTTGCCGTAGGAGCCCGCCTCCTTCCGGAAACAAGGGGTGTAGGCGGTGTAGGAGAGGGGGAGGTCGCTCCCCTTCAGGATCTCGCCCCGATGGATGTTGGTCACCGGCACCTCGGCGGTGGGAATCAGGTAGTAGTCGGTGCCTTCCATGCGGAAGAGGTCTTCCTCGAACTTGGGGAGCTGGCCGGTGCCGGTCATGCTCTCGCGGTTCACCATGAACGGCGGGAGGGTCTCCACGTAGCCGTGGCGCTCCGTATGGAGGTCGAGCATGAAATTGATGAGGGCCCGTTCCAGGCGCGCTCCGGCGCCCCGGTAGAGGGTGAAGCGGGCGCCGGTGAGCTTGGCCCCCCGCTCGAAATCGAGGATGCCGAGTCCTTCCCCGATCTCCCAGTGGGGCTTGGGGGTGAAACTGAAGGGGGGGGGCTCTCCCCATTTCCGCACTTCCCGGTTGTCGACCTCTGACGTGCCGATCGGCACCGATTCGTGAGGGATATTGGGGATCGTCAGGAGAACCCCCTGGAGTTCGTCATCGACTCCCCGGAGCTCCTCGTCAAGGGTCTTGATTTTGGCGGAGACTTCGCGCATCTCGACGATGCGTGACTGGGCCTGGCTCTTGTCCTTGATCCGGCTGATCTCCTCGGAGGCGGCGTTACGCACCGCCTTGAGAGCTTCCGCCTCCCTGAGGAGCTCGCGCCGGCGGGAGTCCAGCTCCCGGAAACTGCCCAGGGTCACCGCGCCGCCGCGGGTGGCAAGACGCTGTTCGACGGACTCGAGATTTTCCCGCAGGTATTTGGGGTCAAGCATGGATAATTCCTTTACTTTTCAGGCATTAAAGCTATAGTTCTTAACACTCGTGCCCCCAAGAGTCAACCGTTTTTCCCCCACGGAGCCGCCATGCGCCAGGCCCGGCAGATCGTTGCCGCCATAACCCTCCTCCTCGCCGTCCCGGCCTTCGGCGCAGAGGGAATCGTCGTCACCTGCGTCGGCGACATCATGCTCGCCGGCAGCGCCACCCCCACCCTCGCCCGGACCGGCTACGACTACCCCTTCGCCAAGACGGCCCGGGAACTGCGGCGGGGGGACATCGCCATCGGGAACCTGGAAGCCCCCCTCACGGAGCGGGGAGACGAATACCGGGACAAAACCTACCGCTTTCGTGCAGAGCCTGCCGCAGCGGCGGCATTGAAACGGGCTGGCTTCTCGGTCCTCACCCTGGCCAACAACCACATAATGGATTACGGCGACGTGGGGCTCCGGAACACCCTGGCAACCCTCGCCCGCCACGGTATTGCCCACACCGGCGCCGGTTCTTCACTGGCCGATGCCCGCCGGGAGGCGGTGGTCATGGCGCGGGGGAAGCGGGTCGCCTTCCTCGCTTACTCCCTCACCTTTCCGGCCGAGTTCTACGCCGGCGCGAAGCGGGCCGGCACCGCCCCCGGCTATGCCCCTCATGTGCGGGAGGATATCAGGAGGGCAAAGGCAAAGGCCGACTACGTGGTGGTGTCGTTTCACTGGGGAGAAGAGCGGACGGAATTTCCGAAGCAGTACCAGATTGAGACAGCCCGGCTGGCCATCGACGCCGGCGCCGACGCCATCATCGGCCACCACCCCCATGTGCTCCAAGGGATCGAATTCTACCGGGGAAAGCCGATCCTCTACAGCCTCGGCAACTTCGCCTTCGGCAGCCGGAGCACCGCCGCCGACCGGAGCGTCATGGCGCGGCTGACCCTCACCGATGACGGGTGCGCGGTGGAGCTGATCCCCCTGAACGTGCTCCATGGGGAGACCCGCTTCCAGCCCACGATTCTCACGGGGAAAAAGGGGATGGAGGTCATGGAGCGCCTGAACCGGCTGTCGGAGCCCTTCGGCACGGTGATTTCCGGTTCGGGCGGTCGCTTCACGGCCAGGGTCTCCGGAAACGACCAGCGCATCGCTGCCCGCTGACGGGGCGGAAAGGAGATCTGTCATGCGCCTGTTCGTGGCAATCGATCTTCCCGACGACATCAGGCAATCGGTGGCAGACACCTGCCGGGGACTGCCCGGCGTACGGTGGCTGCCGCCGGACCAGCTCCACCTGACGCTGCGGTTCATCGGCGAGGCTGACGATGCCGTCGACGCGGCCATCCGCAGCGGCCTTGCTATAATCACGTCCCCCGCCTTCCCCCTCTCCCTCCAGGGGGTGGGCTGCTTTCCCTCCCCTCGGCGCCCCCGGGTCCTCTGGGTGGGGCTCAACGGCGGGGAGCCTCTCATGCAGCTTCAGCGAGAGGTGGAGACGGCGGTGGTGACGGCCGGGATTCCGCCGGAAGAACGCCCCTTCTCCCCCCACATTACCCTGGCCCGCCTGAAGGATCATCGGGAGGGTGACGTGGCGCCCTTCCTGGCGCGAAATGCCTCCTTCCAATGCGAGCCGTTCACCGTCGACGCATTCCACCTCTATTCAAGCATCCTCACGGCAAAGGGGGCCATCCACCGGCGGGAGGCGAGTTATCCCCTTGCGGGGTGAGCGGGATCAGCTGAAGAGCAGGAAAAAGAGCGGCCGCTATCCGGAGGAGATGGCGGCCGTAGTCGTTGAAAGGGTCAGCTGAAGAGATCCATGACCTTGTCGAAGAAGTTTTTCTTCATGGGGTGGGCGTCTTCGCCGCTGATGCGGGCGAATTCATCCAAAAGCTCCCGTTGCCGCTTGTTGAGGTTCGTGGGGGTCTCCACCTTGACGACCACCATCTGGTCGCCCCGGCCGTATCCCTGGAGCTGGGGAACGCCTTTGCCCCGCAGCCGGAAGATCCTCCCCGACTGGGTCCCCTCGGGGACCTTCATGGAAACCTTCCCGTCGAGGGTCGGCACCTCCATCTCGCACCCCAGGGCCGCCTGCACGAAACTGATGGGGATCTCGCAGATGACGTCATTCTCCTCCCGGGTGAAGATGGGGTGCTCCTTCACGGCAATGGCTATGTAGAGATCGCCGTTTCCTCCCCCCTTGGCCCCCTGCCCCCCCTCGCCGGTCATCTTGAGGCGGGTGCCGGTCTCGACCCCTGCG
Organism: Geobacter sp.; assembly: GCF_030834625.1. Taxonomy (NCBI): domain Bacteria; kingdom Pseudomonadati; phylum Thermodesulfobacteriota; class Desulfuromonadia; order Geobacterales; family Geobacteraceae; genus Geobacter; species Geobacter sp. The sequence continues at coordinate 65,155 of NZ_JAUQXO010000053.1, read as the reverse complement.
GGCACCTTCACCGAGAGGGTCTTGGTGTCGCGCACCATGCCGTTCCCCCGGCAGGTTGGGCAGGGGTTTTCCACCACGCGCCCCTCGCCGTTGCAGTGGCTGCAGGTCTTGCTGACACTGAAAAACCCCTGCTGGAACCGCACTTGGCCGGCCCCGCGACAGGTGGGACAGACCTTGGGCTCGGTGCCGGGCTTGGCGCCGCTGCCGCCGCACTCGCCGCACCGCTTGCCAAAGGGGACCTGGATCTCCTTCTCCACCCCGAAGGCGGCCTCCTCGAAGGTGAGCTCCAGGTTGTACTGGAGGTCGTCGCCCCGGCGGCCGCGAGTTCCCCGGGGGCGGCCGCCGAAGATGTCTCCAAAAATGTCGCCAAAAATGTCGCCGAAGGGGGTGCCGGCGCCGAAGCCGCCGGAGGAAAAACCGCCCCCCCCGAGGCCGGCGTGGCCGAACTGGTCGTACTGGGCCCGTTTCTGGGAATCGGAGAGAACCTCGTAGGCCTCGGTGATCTCCTTGAACTTCTCCTCGGCCTCCTTGTCCCCGGGGTTCTTGTCCGGGTGGTGCTGGATGGCCAGCTTGCGGAATGCCTTCTTGATCTCGGTGTCCGAGGCGTTGCGGTGGACTTCGAGGACCTCGTAGTAGTCGCGTTTTTCTGCCAAGGGATATCCTTTGGGGCAAACGGCTCAGGGCCAGGGGCACAAAGGGAGGTCTACCGCATCCCCCCTTCGCCCCTGGCCCCTTAGCCTTCAGCCAGTGATGTTTGATTACTTCTTGTCGTCTTTCACTTCTTCGAAGTCGGCGTCCACCACCTTCTCGCCGCCCTTGGCGCCGGTGTCGCCAGCGGCCTCGGCGCCGGGCTCGGCTGCACCCTCGGCCTGGGTCTTGGCGTAGACCGCCTCGGCCAGTTTGTGGGATGCCTGGGTCAGGGCGTCGGTGGCCTGCTTGATGGCGTCCAGGTCGTCACCCTCCATGGCCTTCTTGAGGGCGGCCGCGGCCTCCTCGATCTTCTTCTTCTCGTCGTCCCCGATCTTGTCGCCGTACTCCTTCAGGGACTTCTCGGTGGAGTAGACGAGGGAGTCAGCCTGGTTGCGGGCCTCGATCAGCTCGCGCTTCTTCTTGTCCTCGGCGGCGTGGGACTCGGCATCCCGGACCATCTTGTCGATCTCCTCCTTGGAGAGGCCGGAGGAGGCGGTGATCCGGATCGACTGCTCCTTGCCGGTGCCGAGGTCCTTGGCCGAAACGTGGACGATACCGTTGGCGTCGATGTCGAAGGTGACCTCGATCTGGGGAACGCCGCGGGGTGCCGGCGGGATGCCGGTCAGCTCGAAGTTCCCCAGGGTCTTGTTGTCGGAGGCCATCTCGCGCTCCCCCTGGAGGACATGGATGGTGACCGCCGGCTGGTTGTCGCTGGCCGTGGAGAAGACCTGGGACTTCCGGCACGGGATGGTGGTGTTCTTGTCGATGAGCTTGGTCATGACGCTGCCGAGGGTCTCGATCCCCAGGGAGAGCGGCGTCACGTCCAGCAGGAGCACATCCTTCACGTCCCCCCGAAGAACCCCCCCCTGGATGGCGGCACCGACGGCCACCACCTCGTCGGGGTTCACCCCCCTGTTGGGGACCTTGCCGAAGATCTCCTGGACCCGCTTCTGGACGGCCGGCATCCGGGTCATGCCACCCACGAGGATCACCTCGTCCACCTCGGAGGGGGAGAGGCCGGCGTCCTTGAGGGCGGTGCGGCAGGGGCCTTCCAGCTTGTCGAGGAGCTCGGCGCAGAGGGCCTCCAGCTTGGCCCGGGAAAGCTTCAGGGTCAGGTGCTTGGGCCCGGTGGCATCGGCGGTGATGAACGGCAGGTTGATGTCGGTCTCCATGGAGGTGGAGAGCTCGCACTTGGCCTTCTCGGCCGCCTCCTTCAGGCGCTGGAGGGCCATCTTGTCGCCCCGCAGGTCGATCCCCTGGTCCTTCTTGAACTCGTCGGCGATCCAGTCGATGACCCGCTGGTCAAAGTCCTCGCCGCCGAGGAAGGTGTCGCCGTTGGTGGACTTCACCTCAAAGACCCCGTCACCCAGTTCCAGGATGGAGATGTCGAAGGTACCCCCGCCCAGGTCGAACACGGCGATCTTCTCGTCCTTCTTCTTGTCGAGGCCGTAGGCCAGGGCCGCGGCTGTGGGCTCGTTGATGATCCGCAGGACGTTGAGCCCCGCGATCTTGCCGGCGTCCTTGGTGGCCTGGCGCTGGGAGTCGTTGAAGTAGGCCGGCACGGTGATGACCGCGTCGGTGACCGTCTCACCCAGGTAGTCCTCGGCGGTCTTCTTCATCTTCTGGAGGATGACGGCCGAGATCTCGGGGGGTGAGTACATCTTCCCCCGCACATCCACCCAGGCGTCGCCGTTGTCGGCCTTGACGATCTTGAAGGGGGAGATGGAGATGTCCTTGCGGACCTCTTCGGTGTCGAACTTGCGGCCGATGAGGCGCTTGATGGCGAAGAGGGTGTTCTCCGGGTTGGTGACCGCCTGGCGCTTGGCCTGCTGCCCCACCAGACGCTCGCCGCTTTCGGCGAAGGCCACCATGGACGGTGTGGTGCGGCTCCCCTCGGAGTTGGCTATGACAACGGGCTCCCCACCCTCCATGATGGCAACGCAGGAGTTGGTGGTACCCAGGTCGATACCGATGACTTTGCTCATGTAACTGTTCCTCCTTTAGTATGTCTCTGAGACAGAACCTAGTAATCGCCCCGGTGAAATGCAAGGGGGCGACGGAAAAAATCTACTTGGACACCGAAACCATGGCAGGGCGGATCAGCCGCTCGTTCAGGAGATACCCCTTCTGGAATATCTCAACGACGCTGTTGGCCGGCACATCGGCGTTTTCCACCTGGCACATGGCCTGGTGGACCGCCGGGTCGAAGGGGGTCCCCTTGTCGGCCTCCACGGCCGTGACCCCGAACTTCTTCAGGGTCGACTGGAGCATCCCCAGGGTCATCCGGACCCCTTCGATAACCGCCGAAGCGCTCTCTTCGCTGGCGTGCTCCAGGGCCCGCTCCATGTTGTCCACCACCGGGAGGATCTCCATGATGATGCTCTCGTTGCCGTACTTGAGGAGCTCTTCCTTCTCCTTCTGGGTCCGCTTCCGGTAGTTATCCAGGTCGGCCCGCTCCCGGAGGAACTTGTCCCAGTTGGCGGCCGCCTCGGCCTCCTTGGCGGCCAGGGCCTCTTCCAGCTCCTTTACCCGGTCGGCACCGACAGCGGGTGCCGTGTCAGGCGCCGGGGCCGCGGCTTCGGCGACGGGTTCTTCGGTATTGTGCGCTCCCCCGTGGGAGCCGTGCTTTTTCTTGTCCACGATTGTCTGTCCTTTCTTCTCTACTCGTCTTCCAGCAGCCTGCTCACGAGCTTTGCGGTGTAGTCGACGATGGGTATCACCTTGCCATACCCCATCCGGGTCGGGCCGATCACCCCGAGGACGCCGAGGGTGTTTTTTCCCGACACATAGGTGGAGGTGATGACGCTCAACCCCTCCATGTGGCTCAGGTGGGTCTCTGAACCGATGAAAATCTGGACCCCCTGGGCCGAGATACAACGGTCCAGCAGGTCCACAAGCTGGTTCTTCTCCTCGAAAGCCCGGAAGACCTCCTTCATGCGCCCCACGTCGGCGAATTCGGGCTGATCCAGGATGTTGGTCTGCCCCTCCATGAATATCTCGGCACCACTCTCCACGATGGTCTGTTCCGAGAGCCTGAGCGCCCGGGAGAGGAGCGTATCGTAGAGGACCTTCTCGTTCTGCATCTCCTCAAGAATCCGGGTCCGCACCTCGGCGATGGGGTGCCCCTGGAGGAGTTCGTTCAGATAGTTGGACATCCGGACCAGGTCGGTCGCGGAAAAATCCTCCTCCGATTCGATCAGCCGGTTCTGGACCGCACCGTTCTGGGCCACCAGGATAGCCAGGATGCGACGTCCCCCCAGCTTCACAAATTCCATGTGGCGGAGAATGGTGGAGGAAAAGCGGGGGGCAAGGACGATCCCCATGTAGTGGGAGACCGACGACAGCAACCGGCTCGTCTCGTGGAGAACCGCACCGATGTCGCGACCCGCACCGCTGTAACACTTGCGTATCCGCTCCCGCTCGGCCTTATCAATGCGCCCCACCGCCAGGAGCGAATCCACATAGAAACGGTAGGCCTGATCGGTGGGAACGCGGCCGGCAGAGGTATGGGGAGAGGTAAGAAACCCCATCTCCTCCAAGTCGGCCATGACGTTGCGGACCGTGGCCGGCGAGAGGGTAAGGCCGTGACGTCGGGCGACGGCCCTGCTCCCCACCGGTTCGGCGGTCACAATATAATCCTCGATGATTGCCTCAAGGATCTGCTTGTTTCGCTCTGAAAGCCCTTCTCCCATACCGACCCCACAAAGAAGATTAGCACTCAGACAGGGTGAGTGCTAACTGGGGTAAAGGTAACAACGCCCCTTCGCTTTGTCAAGGAGATTTCCGGCAGTACGAACCGGTCAGAGAAAGGCCCCAAAGACGCGGTTGGAGAGGATCACCCCCCGGCGGGTGAGGCGCAGATGCTCTCCCTCACGGATGAGAAGACCGGCTGCGCAGAGCCGTTCGAGAGCGGCACCGTGGACCTCCGCCAGCGATGCGCCGAATTCCGCGCGGAACCGCTCTTCCTCAACCCCTTCGAGCATCCTGAGCCCCAGGAAGAGCCACTCGGCCATGGCGTCCCGCTGCACCAACGGGGTCCTGTCGATCTCGGGAAGTACCCCTTCCGCCAAGGAGCACCCGTAGGTGCCGAGGTCGTCCGGGTTGCGCCAGCGGATGCCGGGATGAGGCTCCCGCAGGAACGAGTGAGCTCCGGCGCCGAACCCCAGATAATTCCCCCGCCGCCAGTAGACCTGGTTGTGGCGGGAGCGGCATCCCGGGAGGGCGAAGTTGGCGATCTCGTACTGGTCGTAGCTGGCCGCCGTCAAAAGCTCCGCCGTCTCCTCGAACATGGCGGCCGCAACCTCCTCGTCCGGGAGCATCAGCGCCCCCTGGTCCTCCAGGCGGGCGAAGGGGGTCCCCTCCTCCACCGTGAGGCCATAGGCGGAGATATGATCCGGACGAAGCTTCACCACCTCCCGGAGTTGCTCCCGCCAGTGATTGATGTCCTGGCCCGGGAGCCCATGGATCAGGTCGATGCCGATGTTGTCGAAACCGGCCCGGCGGGCCAGGGCAAAGGCCTCCCGGGCCTCCCGTGCGGTGTGAACCCGACCAAGGCGGGCCAGCATCCGGTCATCGAAGGACTGGACTCCGAGGGAGAGACGGTTCACTCCGGCGGCCCGGTAGCCCGCAAGGGATGCGGCGGTGACGGTGCCAGGATTGGCTTCGAGGGTAATCTCGGCCAAGGGATCGAGCCTGAACAGGCGGGAGGCCTCTTCTATGACGTTTCCGACGAGGGACGGCTCCAGAAGGGACGGAGTTCCTCCCCCCAGGTAGAGGGTGGTGGCGCCCAGAGGATGCGCCAGAACGCCAGCACGAACCTCCATCTCCCGAAGGAGGAGCGCCGCGTATTTCTCGATGCCGAGGGGAGCGTCGTCCGTGGAGGTAAAGGCGCAGTAGAGGCACTTGCGCACGCAGAAGGGAATGTGGATATAAAGGGCGGTCGTATCGTCCATCATGCCGATGATACGCCAGCTTTTGCGTGGAAGTCCAAACATCTTTGGTTGAAAATGGCCGGGGATGCCGTTACACTGAACGGCGTTTGGCAGGCGCACCCCAAAGGGCCCGGAGGGAGATCGGCGATGACGCGTACCGTGAAGGCAGGAGCCGTCCAGTTCACTATCAGAGTCGGCAACGTGGACGCCAATGTCCAGTACGTGGAGGGAGCACTCCGTCGGCTTGCCGCCGAGGGGTGCACCCTGGCAGTCCTTCCCGAGATGTGGGACACGGGCTATGCCTACCGGGAGCTCAATGAACTGGCAAAGCGGACCTCCGAGGTAGTGACGAAGCTGGGCCTCCTCTCCCGGGAGCTGGGCATGGTGATCGTCGGGAGCTTGCCGGAGCCCCACGGGGAAAAGGTTTTCAATACCGCCTACGTGCTGGACCGGGGTGAGCTGGTCGGTTCCTACCGCAAAATCCACCTCTTCTCCCTCATGGGTGAGGACCGCTCCCTGGACGGCGGCGATCGCTGGCTGGTGGTGGATACCCACGTGGGGCGCATCGGGGTCTTCATCTGCTACGACCTCCGGTTTCCGGAGCTGGCCCGGCGGCTGGCGGTGGAGGGGGCGGAGATCCTCGTGGTGCCGGCCGAGTGGCCCAAACCCCGGGACGAGCACTGGCGGGCGCTCCTGAAGGCCCGAGCCATCGAGAACCAGCTCTTCGTGGTGGCCGCCAACTGCTGCGGGATCCAGGGGAAGCTCGACTTCTTCGGCTCAAGCCTCATCATCGGTCCCAAGGGGGAGCACCTTGCCGAGGGAGGGTACGAACCGTGCGAGATCAGCGCCACCCTCGACTTTGGAGAGATGGATTCCTGGCGCCGGCAGATCCCCTGCTTCACGGACCGAAAGCCCGAATTTTACTAGGATTAACCCGCCTCGCAGCCTGCCGTCTTCCGGAAAACGGTTGACGTGGCAGCCGGCCGGGACTATTGTTCAGCCATTGCAGACTCATTAAGCTCCATCGGAGGTTCATGCCGTGTTACACCTTGCGGGGACCGGTCTCGTCGTCAAGCTGGTTTTGATCATCCTGATCTTTTTTTCCGTCGTTTCCTGGGCGATCATCTTCTTCAAACTCCTCCAGGTCTACCGGGCCAACAGCGAATCGGAGCGCTTCCTGGATTTCTTCTGGAAGACCAAGCGATTCGACGCTATCAACTCCCAGCTTGACCGCTTCACCAACTCCCCCCTCACGGTCCTGTTCAGCGAGGGGTACAGTGAGCTGAAGCGCCTCGTGGAGAAGGGGGATCAGCAGGAGGAGCTGGACATCATGAGCACCGAGCTTGGCGGCATCGAAAACATCACCCGGGCCCTGCGCCGCGCCACCACCTCGGAGATCACCCGTCTGGAGAAATACGTGACGTTCCTGGCCACCACCGGTTCCACCACCCCCTTTATCGGCCTCTTCGGCACGGTCTGGGGGATCATGAACGCCTTCAAGGGGATCGGCGAGACCGGCTCGGCATCCCTGGCCGTAGTGGCCCCCGGCATCTCCGAGGCCCTCATCGCCACCGCCATCGGCCTGGTGGCCGCCATCCCGGCGGTCATGGCCTACAATCACTTCCAGCACAAGATCAAGGTCCAGATCGCCACCATGGACAACTTTTCCACCGAGTTCCTGAACATCGTCCAGCGGACCGTCGCCAAGAAGTAGGAGCCACCCCATGGAACTCGGCAGCAGGAACAACAGCGACCGCGGCACCATGTCGCAGATCAACGTCACCCCCCTGGTGGACGTGATGCTCGTGCTCCTCGTCATCTTTATGGTGACGGCGCCCATGATGCAGCAGGGGGTCCAGGTGAACCTCCCCAAGGCGGATACCAAGGCCATGGCCACCAAGGAGGAGGCGGTAATCGTCTCAGTCGACAGAAACGGCAAGATCTTCATCAACGCCACGGAGGTAGCCCCGGGGGACCTCCAGGCCAAGCTCGCCACCATGGTGGCCAACCGGACGAAGAAGGAGGTCTTCCTGAAGGCCGACCGGGACGTCCCCTATGGTGATGTGGTGCGGACCATGGCCGAGATCAAGGGTGCCGGCATCGAACGCCTCGGCATGATGACGGAGCCAGCCCCGACAAAATGAGCCGCACCCGCTCACCACGAGATACCGGCCTTGGGTGGGGCTTAGCCGTTTCCTGTGCCGTCCACGTCTCCCTTGCCGCCTTCGTCCTCCTCCACCGCTTCTCCTCCCCTCCCCCCCTGGAGGCACCTGTCTACTACGTGGATGTCGTGAACCTGCCGGTGGCATCACCCCAGGCGGGGAGCCCCGTGACGGGCGGCAGCCCGCTCCCCGCGGCGCCGCCCCCACCACCGAAGCCTGCGGAGATGGCGCTTCCCCAGAAGCACCCCCCAACGAAGGCCGGCACACACAAGAGCGCTCCCCCCCGGGAAAGCGACACCGGCAAGGACTTCGAGGAGCGGATGGCCAAACTCCAGCGGGCCATTGAGGAACGCCGCCAGGAGGCAACCCTCGATGCCCTGCGGAGCAAAACGGCAGGGAGCGGTCGCCAGCCGGAACGGGTGGGAACCCCCGGCGGCACCGGAAAAGAGGCCGGGAGCGACTACGCCAGCTACATCCAGTCACGGCTCACGGACGCCTTCCAGTCCACCATCGCCCACCAGAGCAAGGCACCCGAAGTGGTGGTCAAACTCACCATCGACGCCGGCGGCCACATCACCCGCAAGCGGATCGAGCGTTCAAGCGGCGACCGGATCTTCGAGGAATCGGTCTTCAAGGCCATAGCACGGGCCGAAAAAACCTTCGTCCCGCCTCCCGGCGGAGGCGAGTTCGAGTACGGCTTCATCTTCAAGCCCCAGGGAGTGGGAAAAAAATGACGCGACGTCTCCTCATCACCATCATCCTCATGCTGATTCCGGCACTGCTCCATTCCCAGGAAGGGTACCGGGAAGTGACGGCCTCGGGCGCCCACAAGCTGACCCTCACCGTCGACGCCCCCCGGCGCCTCGGCGGTTCCGAGGCCTCCAGAGTGGCCCATGAGACGGCCGAGGCGCTCCAGTTCGACATGGTCCTTGCCGGCCCTTTCACTGTCACGGCTCCCCCTGCCACTGCGGCCGCCACCGGCATCAGGCCGGGAGAATTCGACTTTGCCCCGTGGCGCGGCGCCGGGGTCGATCTCCTGGTCAAGAGCGGCTACACCGTTGCGGGGAACGCCATGACCATGGAGTTCCGCCTTTACAACGTCACCCAGGGGAAGGAGATCCTGGCCAAGCGCTACTCGGGCCGCCCCGGTGACGTCCGGCGGATCGCCCACACCTTCTCGGACGACATCATGGAGGCCCTGACGGGGCAACGGGGTCCCTTTACGGGAAAGATCGCCTTTGTGTCCACCCGCTCCGGCGCCAAGGCGATCTTCCTGATGGACTACGACGGCCACAACGTCCAGCAGCTCACGAAGAACCGCTCCATCAACCTGAACCCCGACTTCTCCCCCAACGGGAAGGAGATTATTTTCACCTCTTACCGACAAGGAAACCCTGACCTCTTCCGGCGCGAACTCTTCAGCGGCGCCGAGGCACGTATCTCCTCCTACCGTGGGATAAACGCCACCGGGGCCTGGTCCCCCGATGGCAAATCCATCGCCCTGACCCTGAGCAAGGACGGCAACTCGGAGATCTACACCATATCCCGGGACGGAAAGAATGCGCGGCGGCTCACCAACACCAGTGCCATCGAAGTCTCCCCTGCATGGTCCCCCGATGGCCGCAAGATCGTCTTCGTCTCCGACCGGCTCGGCAAGCCCCAGATTTTCATCATGAACGCCGACGGCTCCGGCATCCGGCGTCTCACCACCAGCGGCAGCTACAACGTGAGCCCCCGCTGGTCCCCCAAGGGGGACAGGATCGTCTACTGCCGCCAGGAGGGGGGGTTCCAGGTCTACGCCATCAACCCCGACGGCTCCAACGATACCCGTCTCACGAACGAGGGGAGCAACGAGCATCCCCGGTGGTCTCCCGACGGCCGTTTCATCACCTTCAGCTCCACCCGTGGAGGCCCCGAAGGAATCTACGTCATGCGGGCCGACGGAAGTGGCCAGACACGGGTCTCCCAGGGGAAGGCGAAGGACTCCCACCCTACCTGGTCGCCCCGTTGGTAAGGTAAGCATTGAAAATGGGAAACCGTCCTATATAATGGACGCAGTTTTCGGTGTCAGTGCGAAAACACGCCGCTGCACGCCATTGCCATCACAAAGGAGAAGATACCCATGCGCAAAAACACCCTCGGACTCGTTAGCCTGATCTGCTTCAGCCTTGCCGCGGCAGGTTGCGCCAAGAAGGAGATGGTCAAGACAGAAGAAACCGTTCCGCCGGTCGTTGCTCCCAAGACCACCACGCCGGCCATTCCTGCTGCCCCGCCGGCCAAGACAGAGCCGATCGTGGCCCAGCCCATCTCGGAGGCCGCCGTCACGGCGGAGAGTACCCAGCCGGCCACGGCCCTTGATACGGTTGTGGCAACCCTGGAGCGGATTTTCTTCGATTTCGACTCCTTCGTCCTCTCCCAGGACGCCCGGGACGTCCTCTCCCGCAACGCCGAGTACCTCCTCAAGAAGCAGCCGACCGCCCGGGTCCTGCTGGAAGGGCACTGCGACGAGCGAGGCTCCGACGAGTATAACCTGGCCCTCGGGGAGAAGCGGGCCAAGGCGGCCCGCGACTACCTGGTGACCCTCGGCGTTGCTGGCAACCGGCTCTCCGTCATCAGCTACGGCGAAGAGAAGCCCCTTGAGCAGGGGAACAGTGAGGAAGCCTGGGCAAAGAACCGCCGAGCCGAATTTCTCATCGTCAAATAGGTCTGTCGTCCAGGAAGACGGGAGGGGAGCCGGCAACGGCTCCCTTTCTCTATTCCCGGACTCCGAACAACGGAGGTACCCATGAAGATCGCGAAGAAAATGTCCCTCGTCGTGCTGCTGGCCCTGGCCGGGTGCGCAACACGCACTGACCTGGACGTGGTGAAACGGGACAACGAGGAACTGAAGAGCCGGATCTTCCGGCTTGAGAAGGACGTGAGTGGAGTGCGGACGGAGGCCAGGTCCAGCATAGAGACAACCCTGCAGGACTTCGAGAAGGAACGGTCCGGAGCCCGCAGGGGACTAGCCGACCTCCAGGCGGCCATGGACGCCATGAAGGTGGACCTGCAGGTGATGGCCGGAAAGGTTGACGACCTCTCCCATGCCACCAAAAAGCCGGCCGACGAGGTGGGCCTCCTCAAGGAAGACCTGGAGCGGCGCCTGACCACCCTGGAGGAACGGCTCGCCGGGGTCCAGAAGAAGGTGACGGACATGGAGACGGTTCAGGCCAAGCCCCCCGAGGCAGCGACCCCCGAGGCCCTCTACCAGAAGGGGCTGGAGGCCTACCGGAGCAACAACTACCCAGTGGCCCGGGAGAGCTTCGCCCGGTTCCTGGAGCAGCACCCGAAGCACGACCTGGCGGCCAACGCCCGCTACTGGTCGGGAGAGGCTTACTACAGCGAGAAGAAATATGAGCAGGCGATCCTTGAATTCCAGGAGGTAATCAAGAATTTCCCCGGCAAAGAAAAGGTTCCTGCGGCCATGCTGAAACAGGCTGCCGCCTTCAACGAGATTGGCGACGTGAAGAGCGCCCGCTACGTGCTGCGAAAGCTTGTTGACGAGCACCCTGCCACCGAGGAGGGAAAGCGGGCCAAGGAAAGACTCAAGGCTCTCAAATAAAGAAAGGCGGGTGTGAACCCGCCTTTTTCGTTACTGGTATGTTCGGACGCCTCAGACCGTCTTCGACTGGTCGCCCCCCTGCTGCTGGGCCTCTGGCTTTTTCCCTTCCGGGGTCTCCACTGCTGCCTGCTCCTCGTAGGCCTTCACCTCCGCAGCCAGGTCGCGCTCTGGCGTCGCATCCGCAGCCTGAGACTCCTTCTCAGCCTTTTCCTTCTCGTCGAGGTTCCTCACCTCTTCGGACAGGTTCCGCTGGAAATCGTCGGAGGCCCGCTTGAACTCGGCCAGCCCCTTCCCCAGGGAACGGGCGATGTCGGGGAGCTTCTGGGGACCGATAACGATGAGCGCGATGACGAGGATGACGATCAGCTCCGGCATGCCGATTCCAAACATTTTTGTATACCTCCCGTGACGGGGGCCGAAGCCTCCGGCCCGCCTGTCCAATACTCTGTTCCGCGGTCAATCCCGACCGCAGGGATGTGAAAATAATAGAGTGTGGGCCGAATTGTGTCAAGCCTGCCATGCCGAGGCCCCGCCCATGGGCGGGTAAAGGGTTTGACATCGGCCCGGACGTTGATTTAGTATCACCCCATTTCGCCCCGTATACGGGCGAGCGGGAAAGGAAACACGCCCATGCAGGCCGAAGACATCAAACAGGAAATCAGGCGGCTCCTCGCGGAGCGAAACGCTGTCCTCCTTGCCCACAACTACATGCGGGACGAGGTGCAGGAGATCGCAGACATCACCGGCGACTCCCTGGGACTCTCCCAGGAAGCGGCAAAGACCAACGCAGAGGTGATCGTCTTCTGCGGGGTCCACTTCATGGCCGAGTCGGCATCCATCCTCTCCCCAGGAAAGACGGTGCTCCTGCCGCGCCTCGACGCCGGTTGCCCCATGGCCGACATGGTGACGGTGGAGGGGCTCCTGGAGCTGAAGGCCAAACACCCCGGCGTCCCCGTGGTCACCTACGTGAACTCCTCGGCGGCGGTGAAGGCCGTGAGCGACATCTGCTGCACCTCGGCCAATGCCGTGAAGGTGGTGAACTCTCTCCCCGACCGGGAGGTGATCTTCGTCCCCGACCGCAACCTGGGGCAGTTCGTGGCGAAGCAGTCGGACAAGACCTTCCACTACTGGGACGGTTACTGCCCCACCCACGAGCGGCTCAAGGCCGACGTTGTGGCGCGCCTGAAGGAGCAGCACCCCGACGCCCTCTTCGTCTGCCACCCCGAATGCAACCCGTCGGTGGTGGCTCTGGCAGACCATGCCTGCTCCACGAGCGGCATGTACGACTTCTGCCGCAGGAGCCCGGCGAAACGGTTCATTATCGGCACCGAAGCGGGGATCCTCTACCGGCTCCGCCAGGAGAACCCCGACAAGGAGTTCATCCTCGCCTCGCCGGCCCTGGTCTGCCCCAACATGAAGCTTACCTCCCTGGAGGACATCCTGGAGGCCCTCACGACCATGGCGCCGGTGGTGAAGGTGCCGGAGGAAATCCGGGTGCCAGCCAAGCGGGCCCTGGACCGGATGATAGCCATACCGCGGGACTAGGAGCACTTTCACAAACCATCGAGGAAAATCCATGATCCGTTCCTTCCAGGGGATGCAGCCCCAGATCGACTCATCCGCCTTCATCGCCGAGACCGCCGTCGTCATCGGCGACGTGACCGTCGGCGCCGAGAGCAGCATCTGGTACAACGTGGTGGCCCGGGGAGACGTGAACTTCATCCGGATCGGCGCCCGGAGCAACATCCAGGACCTCACCATGCTCCATGTGACCCACAAGAAGCACGCTGACGACCCGGGTGCTCCGCTCGTCATTGGCGACGACGTTACCGTGGGACACAGCGTCACCCTCCACGGCTGCACGATCGAGAACGGCGCCTTCATCGGGATGCAGGCCATGGTCATGGACAAGGCGGTGGTGGGTGAAGGGGCGCTCGTGGGGGCACGGGCCCTCGTCACCGAGGGGACGATCATTCCCCCCCATACCCTCTGGGTCGGCGCGCCGGCCCGCTACAAGCGGGACCTGAACCCCGACGAGATCGCCTGGCTCAAGCGCTCGGCCGGCAACTACGTGAAGTACTCCCGGGAGTATCTGGACGACAGGTCGTAGCGCTCGTCAATGAAAAAGCCGGCCTCCCCCACAGGGTGAGCCGGCTTTTGTTTTATTGGAACCAACCGGGTGAAATCAGAATTTAAGAAACGCGAACCGGCCTGTCTCGGTCTGGCTAGCGCCATCGCCCGTCGCCTTCACCCTCCTCACCGTGCCTGCCTCACCTTCCCGCTCACCCTCCGCCACCACGGACTCATCGCCCAGTGCGCCGCGTTCCATGACCGCATTGGTGAAGAGCCCTCCACGCAGGATGGCGCTTGCCAGAACAGCCCCCCGCAGGTTGGCCCCCACGGCGTAGACCCCCGTCAGGTCGGCCCGCTCCAGATCGGCCCCTTCCAGGTTCGTCATGAAGAGACCGGCACCCGCCAGCTTTGCCCCCTTGAGGCACGCCCCCCTCAGGTTGGCCATTTCAAGGGATGCCCCCCGCAGGTTTGCCCCGTCGAGCCGGGCCCCCGCCAGATTGGCCAGGTAGAGGTCGGCATTGGCCAGGGAGGCGTTGCGCAGATCAAGACCGGCCAGGTTCATTCCCCGCAGATTCGCTCCCGACAGGTCGCGGGTCGAACGGAGGACCTCGCGCACCTCGTCGGGACCGGGCCGCCATCCCCCGATTCGCTTCGGCTCAACCGGCACGGCCGGAATCGCGGCCACAATCACCGGAGCCGCCGCGGTTTTCTCGGAGACCTTGCCCTTGTCTCCCCTCTTGGCTGTTCGGGCCACCTTTGCGGTTTTCACCGTCTTCTTCCTGGCGTGGCCGTGCCCCGCAACGCCCCGCCTGCTTACGAGGCGCACGTACTCCGCATAGGGAAGGGCCGGCTTTGCAGGGGAAGAGACGACAGCGTCTCCCGCCGGCACCGTATTTTTCTCCCCGCGGGAGGAAGCGGCGGCCGGGGTACCACTGCCGACGGAAACGAGAAGACAGAGTATGGTGAACGGAATTCCCAGACGACGGAGTGCGCGGTGCTTCATGGACGACCTTTCCTCTCGGACGGAGTTGGAATGGGGGAACGGGCCACACCATCGGCAGCCACCGTGTCTCCCCTTTTTCCGTATCGGTCATTTTCCCCGGGGCTTGAGCCTTTTTTTCGCAAAAAGCAGAGCGTACACCTCCTGATGCGCCGTCGGCAAAGGATCTGTATCCAGGCCAGGCTTGTTTTTTCAAAACTGTACTGGTATCGTACCGGGACATCCTATCCCCCTCCACCTCCAACGCAGTCACAGGAGATTCCATGAAGACCTCGACAGCACACGGCAGGGGGAAAATACCCCTCTACGAGTCGGTGGCGAGCCGGATCGGTCAACTCATCGACGAAGGAACCTTCCGCTCCGGCGACCGTATTCCGTCGGTTCGGGCCTTGGGGCGACAGTTCCAGGTGAGCCTCACCACGGTCATGGAGGCGTACACCCTCCTGGAGGACCGGGGGGTCATCGAAGCGCGACCCCAGTCGGGCTACTACGTCCGCCCCCGTTTCCCCGGCACGGCGGAGCCGGAGATGACGGCTCCCCCCTCAAGCCCCACCACCGTCAGCACCGGCGAACTGGCCATGATGGTGATGCGCGACACCCGCAACCCCGACCTGGTCCCCCTCGGCGCCGCCATCCCCAACCCTGAGCTGTTGCCCGTTGACCGGCTCAACCGGATGCTCTCCTCCGAGACCCGCCGCTTTCCCGTGGCGAGCGTCTCCTACGACATCCCGCCCGGGTGCGAGCGACTGCGGGTGCAGATCGCCCGCCGGATGCTGGCGGCCGGCTGCGCCGTGACCCCTGACCAGATCGTCACCACCTCCGGATGCATCGAGGCGGTGCTCCTGAGCCTGCGGGCCGTCTGCCGGCCGGGAGACACGGTGGCCGTGGAGTCGCCGGTTTACTACAATTTCCTCCAGGTTATCGACCTGCTGGGGCTCCGGGCACTGGAAATCCCCACTCACCCCCGCACCGGCATGAGCATCGATGCCCTGCGCTACGCCATGGATCACACACTTATCAAGGCATGTCTGGTGGTGGCCAACTTCAACAACCCCCTCGGGAGCCTCATGCCCGACGACCACAAGCGGGAGCTGGTGGAGCTCCTCGGCGGTCGCGGAATCCCCCTCATCGAAGACGATATCTACGGCGACCTGAGCCTATCGCCGGAGCGCCCCCGGGCCGCCAAGGCCTTCGACACCAGGGGGCTCGTCCTCTACTGCACCTCGGTGACCAAGACCGTGGCCCCCGGCTACCGGGTGGGGTGGGTGGCGCCGGGGCGCTTCCAGCGGGAGGTGGAGCGGCTCAAGGCGGTGACCACCATCGCCTGCTCGACCCCCACGGAACTGGCGGTAGCCGAGTTCCTCGCCAACGGCGGCTATGACCACCACCTGCGGCGCATCCGGCGCATCTACGCCCGGCAGCTCTCCCTCATGGCCGAGGCGGTGGGGCGTTTCTTCCCCCCCGGAACACGGGTGACCCGACCTGCGGGGGGGTTCGTCCTCTGGGTTGAGTGCCCACCAGCCGTCGACTCGCTCCTCCTCTACGAACAGGCCCTCAAGGCCGGCATCACCATCGCCCCGGGACCCATTTTCTCGGCCACCGGCAAGTACCGCAACTGCATCCGGCTGAACGCCGCCTGGTGGGACGAGCGGGTGGAGCGGGCCATCGAGACCCTGGGGAGCCTGGCCGCCGCCATGACCGGAAGGGAGACGAAATGACCCTCGCCGACACCCAGCTCATCAGCCGCATCGCCGACCGCCTCACCCCGGACACCGGCCGGGTAACCCTCACCGGCCTCGGAGGATCGGCGCCGGCCTATCTCCTGGCCCGTCTCATGGCAACGACGGAGCGCCCCCTCCTCGTCATGGCGCCGGACGCGGAAAGGGCCACGGAGCTCTGCATCGAGCTCCGCTTCTTCAGCGGACGCCCCGACACCATCCTCTCCTTCCCCGCCTGGGACGCGGCCCCCTTCGAAAAGGCATCGCCCCACGCCGACGTGACCGGCCAGCGACTGGCAACCATGCGCCGCCTGGCGGACCGCAAGGCGGCCGCCGTGGTGACCACCCCCGAGGCCCTCAGGCAGCGGGTGCTCCCCCGGACAGTACTGGACAGCGCCTCCCTCTACTTTCTCCCCGGCGAGGAGAGCGACCGGGAAGAACTCCTGGCCAAACTCGTCACCCTCGGCTACCTGAACGTGCCGCTGGTGGAAGACCGGGGAACCTTCGCCGTGCGGGGGGGGATCGTCGACATCTTTCCGCCGGGTTTCGAGCAACCGGTGCGGATCGAGTTCTTCGGCGACTTTGTGGAGACGATCCGGACCTTCGATCCCCTCTCCCAGCGCTCCCTCTCCCCCCTGGAGGAGCTCCTCCTCCTCCCCTCCCGGGAACTGGTCCTGACCGAGGCGGTGCTGAAGGGCGCTGCCTCCCGCATCAAGAACCGCTGCGACGAGCTGGAAATATCCCCCGTGGCCCGGCGGGAGCTTCTGGAGCAGCTCCAGCAGGGTCTATACCCGGCAGGGGTGGAGTGGCTCCTCCCCCTCTTCCACCCGCAGCTGGAGACCCTCTTCGACTACGCCGGCGATACCGTCAGGGTGGTTCTGGACCCGGCAGCCGTGGCCGAGGAGGACGGGCGGCTCGACGGCGAGCTGGCGGCGGCCGAGGCCCGGGCCCGGGAGCAGGGGAACCTCTTCGCGGCGCCGGCGGAGTTCTTCCTTTCGGCCCCGGAAACGGCCGCACGGATCGGCGCGGGACGGCTCGTGACCATCCCCTACCTGACGGTGACCGGGGAGAGCGACGGGTCCGAGACCATCGCCGTGGACATCCAGGAGAACACCGACCTGAAGGTGGACGTTTCCTCCGACAGCGAGCGGGTGCTGAAGCCCCTGGTGGCACGGCTCAACGGCTGGCTGGAGGAGCGGCAGCGGGTGATTGTCGCCTGCCACCAGCGGGGCCAGGCCCAGCGCCTCTACGAGCTTCTCTCCCACTATCCCCTCCCCCTGAACATCTCCGACCGCCCCTTCCCGGCCGAGCGGGAGCGGGACGACGGCAAGGTGGACGTGGTCATCGGCGACCTCTCCCGGGGATTCAGGCTCCCGGAAGGGAAGCTCGTGGTCATCGCCGAGGAGGAAATCTTCGGCCGCCGCCAGAAGCGGCGCGGGGTCTCGGAGCTGCGCAAGAAGCAGATCATGACCTCCCTGGCCGAGCTGAAGCCCGGCGACTACATGGTCCACCTGGACCACGGCATCGGCATCTACCGGGGGCTCCAGCACATCTCCCTCAGCGGCTGCGCCGGCGACTTCATCCTCCTGGAGTATGCGGGGGGTGACAAGCTCTACCTCCCCGTGGACCGTCTCAACCTGGTCCAGCGCTACGTGGGGGCCGAGGGGCTCGAACCCCGGGTGGACAAGCTGGGGGGGACCTCCTGGGAAAAGGCCAAGGGAAAAGCCCGGGCCGCCGTCCAGGAGATGGCCGGGGAGCTCCTCCAGATCTACGCCGCCCGCCAGCTCCACGAAGGTCACCCCTTCTCCCCCCCCGACGACCTCTACCGGGAGTTCGAAGCCTCCTTCGCCTACGAGGAAACCTCGGACCAGATGGCGGCCATCACCGACGTGATCAGCGACATGACAAGCCCGAAGCCCATGGATCGCCTCGTCTGCGGCGACGTGGGGTACGGCAAGACCGAGGTGGCCATGCGGGGCGCCTTCAAGGCGGTCATGGACGGGAAGCAGGTGGCGGTGCTGGTCCCCACCACGGTCCTGGCCCAGCAGCACATGGAGACCTTCAGGGCCCGCTTAGGGGCCTACCCGGTCACCGTGGAGATGCTCTCCCGCTTCCGCACGGCCAAGGAGCAGAAGGAGATCCTGGAAAAGGTCAAGAGGGGGACCGTGGACATCATCATCGGCACCCACCGCCTCCTGCAGAACGACGTCACCTTCAAGGACCTGGGACTCCTCATCGTGGACGAGGAGCAGCGCTTTGGCGTCACCCACAAAGAAAAGCTCAAGAAATACAAGGCGATAGTGGACATCCTCACCCTCACCGCCACCCCGATCCCCCGGACACTCTACATGTCCATGATGGGGATCCGGGACCTCTCCATCATCGACACCCCGCCCGTGGACCGGCTGGCGGTGAAGACCTTCGTAGCCCGCAACTCCGACGATCTCATCCGCGAGGCGGTCATGCGGGAGCTGCGCCGCGGCGGGCAGATCTTTTTCGTCCACAACCGGGTCCAGTCCATCATGAACTGGGCCGAGCACCTGCGCCGTGTTGTCCCCGAGGCAAAGATCGCCGTGGGGCACGGCCAGATGGACGAAGGGGAGCTGGAGAAGGTGATGCTCGGCTTCATGCATGGGGAGACGAACCTGCTGCTCTGCACCACCATCATCGAGTCGGGGCTCGACATCCCCAACGCCAACACCCTCATCGTGGACCGGGCCGACACCTTCGGCCTGGCCCAGCTCTACCAGCTCCGGGGCCGGGTGGGGCGCTCCAAGCAGCGGGCCTACGCCTACCTTCTCATCCCCGGCGAGGGGGCCATCTCCTCCGATGCCCGGGAGCGGCTCAAGATCATCCAGGAGCTGACGGAGCTGGGGGCCGGCTTCCGGCTCGCCACCCACGATCTGGAGATCCGTGGCGCCGGCGACATCCTCGGAGCCAAACAGTCGGGGAACATCGCCGCCGTCGGCTTCGACCTCTACACGGAGCTCCTGGAGGAGGCGATCCAGAACCTGAAGGGTGAGGAACGGCTGGAGCGGGTGGAGCCGGAGATCAACCTCCGCATCCCCGCCTTCGTCCCCGAGGATTACGTCAAGGAGCCGAACCAGCGTCTCATCATCTATAAGAAGCTCACCCAGGCCGAGAACGAGGAGGAGGTGGACGAGGTGATGGCAGAGCTCGTGGACCGTTTCGGCAAGCTCCCCTTGGCCGCCTCGTATCTGCTGGAGGTGATGAAACTGCGGATCCACTTCAAGCGGTTCCTGGTCACCATGGCCGAGTTCGACGGCAGGCGCCTCTGCCTCACCTTCCACCAGAAGACGCCGGCCTCCCCCGACACCATCATCGGCCTCATCCGCGGGAACCCGAAACGGTACCAGTTCTCACCGGACTTCCGGCTCACTGCGGAGCTGGCCGACACCTCCTTCGAGGGGGTCCTGGAAGAGGCCAGAAATCTCTTGAAAAGGCTTGGGTGATGTGCTAGCTTCCGTAAGATTGTTCAATACTTAATGAACCTGCAAAGGAGTTTCAGCGTGAAAAGAACAGCGGTTCTGACGATCCTCTCGGCCACCCTCTGGGCGGCCGCATTCACCGGCTGCAAAGGGAAGACCGAAACCGGTACGGCAACTGCCCCTGTCAAGAAGCAGGGGGAGGTCATCGCCGAAGTGAACGGCGACACCATCACCACCGGCGACTTCCAGAAGGAGTTGGAGAACCTCCCCCCCTACCTAAAGCCCATGGCTGACACGCCGGAGGGAAAGAAGGAGCTCCTCGACACCATGGTGGTCCGGGAGCTGATCCTCCAGCAGGCACGAAAAGACGGCCTCGACAAGGGCCCCGAAGTTGCCGCCAAGCTGGAGGAGCTCAAGAAGCGGGTCGTGGTGGAGGCGTTCCTCAAGAAAAAGGTGGAGGAGCACGCTTCTGTCTCCGACGAGGAGATGAAGAAGTTCTATGAGGAGAACAAGGAGAAGTTCAAGACCGGCGCCCAGGTCCATGCGAGCCACATCCTCATGAAAAGCGAGGAGGAGGCCCAGAAGGTTTTCAAGGAGCTCAAGGAAGGGGGCAACTTCGAGGAGCTTGCCAAGAAGCACTCCGTCGACTCGGCTGCGGCCAAGGGGGGCGACCTGGGGTGGTTCAGCAAGGGCTCCATGGTCCCCGAATTCGAGAAGGTGGTCTTCGGCCTCAAGGAAGGGGAGACCTCCGGCATCGTCAAGACCAAGTTCGGCTACCACATCATCAAGCTGACCGGGAAGCGCCCGGCCGGCGTCCGCTCCTTCGACGAGGTCAAGGAGCAGCTCAAGGCGGCCATCCTCCCGAGCAAACAGCAGGAGGTCTTCCAGAAGCTCAAGGATGACATCAAGAAGGACGCCAAAATTTCCATCAAAGAGGATGTCCTCAAGGGTATCGGCGATACCGCCGCTGAGGAAAAGCCCGCATCCACCGGCGCCGAAAGTGCATCAACCAACAAGAAGTAAGCGTACCGGGGGTGCCTGAAAGCCGGCACCCCCGTGCCCCCACCCGACAGACACCATGATCAAAGCCCTCATCACAAGCACCCTCATTCTCATCGCCACCCTCCCCACACCGTCGCCCGCCGAGGTGGTCAATCGGATCGTTGCCGTCGTCAACGACGAAATCATCACCTCCTACGCCGTCGAGAAGGAGAAGGGGATTATCCTCAAGGAGGCGGAGCGCCAGCAGCCACCTCCCGACCCCCAGACCCTCGTCCGGCTGGACGAAACGGCCCTCAACCGGCTCATCGACAAGAAGCTCGTGGAGCAGAAGGTGCGGGAGCTGGACATTCGGGTGAGCGAAGAAGAGGTCCGTCAGTCCATCGAGGACGTGAAGCGGCAGAACAAGCTCTCCCAGGAGGCCCTCGTGTCGGCCCTGGCCAACCAGGGGCTCTCCTTCGACCAGTACAAGGTCCAGATCCGGGAGCAGCTGGAGCGGCTGCGGCTGGTGAGCCAGGAGGTGCGGTCGAAAATCCAGGTGGGCGAGCGGGAGATGCGGGAGTACTACGAGGCGAACCAGAACCGGTTCGGCGGCGAAGACAACTTCAAGGCGCGCAACATCTTCTTCAAGCTCGACGACAAGATGCCGGCCGACCAGGTAAAGAAAGTGATGACCACCGCCCTGACCGTCCTCCACGAGGCCCGCGCCGGCAAAGATTTCGCCGAACTGGCCCGCCAGTACTCCGACGAACCGGGGGCCAAGAAGAGCGGTGGGGATCTGGGGACCTTCCGCAAGGGGGACATCCTCCCCGAATTCGAGGAGAGCCTCACGAAGATGCAGCCGGGCGAGGTGAGCGACCTCATTTATGTCACCGGCGGGCTCCATATCGTCAAACTTGAGGAGCGCTTCACCGGCACCGCGAAACCCTTCGAGCAGGTGAAGGCCGAAGTGGAGGACATCCTCTACCGGAAGAAGTCCGAGGAGCGCTTCAACCAATGGGTGACCGATCTCCGCAAGGGTGCAGCCATCGAGATCAGACAGTGACTGGTCACTGAATACGAGAGAACCAAAAAAAGCCGGTGCACCTTCGCACCGGCTTTTTTTGGTTTCAATCCCCAATTCCGCCTCTACAGCCCTTTTGCCCTCAACTCCTCCACCAGCGCTTTCTGCTCGGCGGTGAGCCCCTCGGGCACCCCTACCCCGATCCGGACATAGAGATCTCCCCTTCCCGCCCTCCCCATGTGGGGGAAGCCGAGCCCCTTGAGGCGCACTTTTGTCCCCGGCTGGATCCCGGCCGGCACCTTGATCCGCTTGGTCCCCTCCATGGTCGGCACGTCAAGGGAAGCACCAAGGGCGGCGTCGGAGAAGCGGATCTGCCGCTCCACCACGATGTCGTCCCCCTCCCGGGTAAAGTGGGGGTCGCTCCCCACCTTGATGATCAGGTAGAGGTCGCCGGTGGGGCCGCCGCCAGAGCCGAATCCCCCCTTCCCCGCCACCCGGAGCCGGGCGCCATCCTCCACACCGGCCGGGATCTTGACGGCAAGCTCTTCCCGTTTCCCGTCCCGCATGAACGCCACCCGCTTCTCGCCGCCGTCGTACGCCTCCCGGAAAGTGACGGGAACCTCCATGGTGAAGTCCTCGCCCCGCCGGCGACCGCCATAACCGAAGCCCCCCTGCCGGAAGCCGCCGGCGCCGCCGAAGATGCGGGAGAAGATGTCGTCGGTGCCGAACCCCATGTCCTTGAAAATGTCCCCCACGTCAAACCCGCGGAAGATATCCTCCTGGCTGTAGCGCTGATGGAAGCCGCTGGAGCCGAACTGGTCGTACTGGGCCCGCTTCTGGGGATCGGAGAGGACCGCGTAGGCCTCGTTGATCTCTTTGAACTTATCCTCGGCGGCTTTGTCGCCGGGGTTTTTGTCAGGATGGTACTTAACGGCGAGCTTCCGGTAGGCCTTCTTGATCTCCGCTTCGGTGGCCCCCTTCTTCAGGCCGAGCACCTCATAGTAATCGGTATGAGCCATCTGTTATCCTTTCCTTGGGTCTTTGGTGAATGTAAGCGCTCCCGGCAAACCTGTCAACCGGTCAACTGAAGGGCGCGGCATTGTTTACGTTCTTGACAGCGGTCCATGCAGGGTCTATCAATGACACCAAGTAAACCATTCATTCAGCGGCGAGGAGCAGGGATGAAGAAAGTTATCGTGGTGGGTGGCGGCATCTCGGGGCTCGCAACGGCGTTTTTGCTGCGCAAGAAGGGCGGGGAGGCCGGCATCGAGTTGGACGTGACGCTCCTGGAAAAGGAGACGCGGGTCGGCGGCAAGATCTGGAGCATCAAGGAGGAAGGATACCTCTGCGAATGGGGGCCCAACGGCTTCCTGGACTCCAAACCCCAGACCCTCGACCTCTGCCGGGACCTGGGGGCCTCGGAAAGGCTCCTGCGGAGCAACGACAACGCCCGCAAGCGTTTCATCTATACCGGGGGTGCCCTGAACCGGCTGCCGGAAAACGGTCCCATGTTCCTCAAGAGCGGACTCATCTCGTGGCCCGGCAAGCTCCGCCTCGCCATGGAGCCCTTCATCCCGAAGCGCACCGACGGCGTCGACGAGACCCTCGCCTCCTTCGGCCGACGGCGTCTCGGCGAAGAGGCCCTGCAGAAGCTCATCTCCCCCATGGTGTCGGGGATCTTCGCCGGCGACCCCGAAACCATGTCGCTACGCTCCTGTTTTCCCCGCATCGCGGAGCTAGAGGACGAATACGGCAGTCTCATAAAGGCCATGATCAAGCTGGCGAAAAAGAAGAAGCAGGAGGCTGCCCAGGGGAAGGCGGTATCGAGCGCCGCAGGCCCCGGTGGTGTCCTCACCTCCTTTCGGGGGGGGATCCAGGAGCTGACCGACATCCTGTCAGAGCAGCTCGGCGCGGAGAGCGTCGCCACTGGACAGACCGTCACGGCACTCTCCAAGGGTGGTAGCGCCCCCTGGCGGCTTCGGACCGAAAGCGTCGACATCGACGCCGACGCAGTGATCCTCGCCTCCCCGGCCCATGCCACGGCCGGCATCGTCAGCGGCGTGGACGCCGCCATGGCCCAGGTACTGGGAGAGATCCCCTACGCCTCCATGACCGTGGTCTGCTTCGGCTACGAACGGGAGCGGATCGCCTGCGACCTGAACGGCTTCGGCTACCTGATCCCCAAGGGTGAAGGGATGAACACCCTTGGCACTCTCTGGGATTCCAGCATCTTCGAGAACCGGGCGCCGGAGGGGAAGGTGCTCCTGCGGAGCATGCTCGGCGGGGCCTGCTTCCCCGACTACGTGAAGTTTTCCGACGCCGAGGTGATGCAGCGGGTCAGGGGAGACCTCCAGGCCACCATGGGGATCACGGCGGAGCCAGCCTTTGTCAGGATCTTCCGCCATCCCCAGGCCATCCCCCAGTATACCGTGGGTCACGCCAAGCGGCTTGCTGCCCTCCAGGAACTGGTATCGCCTCATCCGGGGCTCTTCCTCACCGGCAACTCCTACCGGGGTATCGGCCTCAACGACTGCGCCGCCGCCGCCAACCGCACCGCCGACGAGGTGGTGGCACACCTGAAGGCCCGCTAGCTTTTTATTGAACCGAACATCTGACGTAAAAAGGCCGTATCTCTGGGTACGGCCTTTTTACGTCCTTAAAACGAACACCATGAGTTTTTCTGCAAAACAGAGGAAAACGTTCCGATCTGCATAAAACAGTCAGTTGGGTAAAAATTACTGGCGGAAAACTTGCATATAAATTAGCAGTATATCTTATTTTATGCATGGGAGTCGTGGATAATGAAAGCAATGTTGAGCCCGGTATGGAGCGTGTTTGTGATGATGCTGAGTTGCATATTCGTCGCCAATGCCGGTGCGGCTGAGCCCCTCGTCCTTGCTGGTTCAGGGTCGAACCTTTCCGCTGTCAAGCAGCTCATCAAAGGGTTTAGCAGGGTCCACCCCGGGATAAAAATTGCCGAGCCGACAAATATTGGCTCCAGTGGCGCTATCCGTGCAGCATTTGACGGTGCCGTCTCCATCGGGCTCGTTTCCCGCCCCCTGCGCACCGACGAAAGGGGGCTCGGTCTTGCCTATACACCCTTTGCCCGGACGGCGCTCGTTATCGGTGCACACTCCGGCGTCGTGAACGAGGGGATATCCTATGACGACCTCATCAGCATCTACCGGGGAACCAAGACGACATGGAAGAATGGTCGCACGATCATTGTGCTGACACGGGAGCCGGGAGACAGCACCATCGATGTCCTGGAACAGAAAGTCCCCGGCTTCAAGGCTGTTTTCGACGACAGTATCAAGGCCAACCGCTGGTCGGTCCTCCTGAAGGACGATGTCATGAACCAGAAGCTTATTGCGACGGCGGATGCCATCGGTTTTTCGGATATGGGGGCAATCACCTCACAGAAACTGAATATCAAGGTCCTGAAGGTAAACGGCATCTACCCCTCGGCGCAGAATGTGACCAGTGGTGCCTATCCACTCTTCAAAACCCTTTCCTTTGTCTACCGCCCGGAGAAAATCACTCCGGCCATGAAGACGTTTATGGCGTTCGCGCGGTCAGCCGAGGGGAAAAAGATCCTGAGCAAAAACGGGTACGTACCCAGTCAGTAAAGGATCGTCATGCCCTCCAACGACACACAAATCAATCTGGTGCGGTATCTCTCCCGGCGGCTCTATCCTCTGTCGTTGGGGATCTGCTGTCTGATCAGCCTTGTATTTCCTGCCACCTTCTTCTTCATTGAATACAACGGGCACAAACGAACAGCCGGTTTATACGCCCAGAACACTGCCGACCATCTGAAGGCACTCATCGACGAAACCTCCCTCTGGAAATACCAGATCTACCGCTTCACCGAGCTTACGAGGGACCTTTCCACCGGTAAAGAGGTTATTTCCATTGATGTTTTCGACGCCAACGGTTCCCCCATTGCCAATTACCGTTACGCAAGCCACAAAGCAAATGCGTGGTGGAACCGCTGGGCCCCCGTTGGCGAAGGTTTCATACTCTACAACAACCAGCGGGTGGGAAGGGTGGAAATCCGCATATCCCAGAGGGCCCTTTTGATCAAGAGTACAATGCTGCTGATCGTCTGCTCATCGATCGGTGCACTGCTTGCTTTCCTTTCCTATTACTTCCCCATCAGGGTGGTGCGGCGGCAGGAGGCCGAGATTCAGACGCTGTTCGATAACGTTCGGCGAGGAGGTGAAGAGAGCGAACGATTACAGCACGTGGCCCAGGAATCCGAGAAGCGTTTCCGGGACCTGGTTCAAGGACTCGACGCCATCGTGTGGGAGGCTGATCCGGTAGCCGGTCGGTTCACTTTTGTGAGTCACCAGGGTGAGGTCTTGTTTCTCATTCCTGTCGACCAGTGGCTGGTTGCGGCTGATTTCTTCATGGATCAGATACATCCCGATGACCGGCAACGGGTTGCGGAAGCATACCAGAGGTCGGTGGCGAAAGAGGCTGATTGTCAGATCGAATACCGGCGGCAGGCGGTGAACGGGTCGGTTGTCTGGGTGAGGGACAATTTTCGGGTTGTCAGCGATGAGGAGGGGCACAAGCAGCTTCGAGGGGTGATGGTCGACATTACCAGGAGGCGGCACGACGAAGAGACACTCCACCAGGTAAACGAGGAGTTGAACCAGTCGGTTCACACACTGGAGCAGCGCAACAAGGAAATATCCAACCTGCACGAGATGGGAGAGATGTTCCAGCTCTGCCGCAATCTCGACGAGGCGTATCGTGTCATCGTCGTGACGGCGGACAAGCTCTTCCCCGGCGAGTCAGGCGCCCTGTTCATGCTCAATCCCTCGCGCAACCTTCTTGAAAGTACCTGCGAGTGGGGCCCCACCAGTGGTCATGAACGGCTGTTCGCCCCCGATTCATGCTGGGCGCTCCGCAGGGGACGGATGCACGTGGCGGCAGGCGGCAAGGGGAGCATCGCATGCAAGAACACCGCCTGCGGATTGTCCCATGAATGCATCTGCATCCCCATGACAACGCAAGGGGAAACAATCGGCGTCATTCACTTTGAAGGTGCAGCAACGGGAGAGTCTACCATTGGGACGACCGATGGCCTTTCCGATGGCAAATACCAGCTGGCCGTGACGATGACCGAGCACGTGGCTCTTGCCCTTGCCAATCTTCGGCTTCGGGAGACCCTGCGCAACCAGTCGATCCGCGATCCCCTCACCGGTCTGTACAATCGCCGCTACATGGAAGAGACCCTCGCACGGGAGATATCCCTCGCAGAACGAAAGGGGACGTCCTTCGGAGTCATCATGATCGACCTGGACCATTTCAAGAATTTCAACGACACCCATGGCCATGATGCGGGTGATACGCTCCTGAAGGAATTCGGCGCCTTCATACTTCGCCATATCCGGGAGTACGACGTCGCCTGCCGCTATGGTGGCGAAGAATTCACCTGCATCCTTCCCGATGCGACCATGGAAAACGCCATGGAGCGTGCCGAAGAGTTGCGCAAGCAACTTATGTCACTACACGTCGAACATATCGGCCGTACGCTGGAACTGGTCACCATGTCCGTGGGGGTTGCGGTTTACCCGGACCATGGGGGAAATGGCGCGACCCTCATAAAGGCCGCCGATGATGCCCTCTACCGGGCGAAAAAAGAAGGACGCAACCGGGTCAATGCTGCACGTGGAGGAGAAACCAAGGCTGGAGGGATCGCAGGCCACCTGTCCAATAGCCCTTGATAGCGCGCGATGTGCCCTTCCATGCTGATGGAGTCCGACTGGTGGTGATGGCTACCGGTAGTTTTTCCTCCGGAAGAGCCCCGTCTTCAGCGACACGATCCGGTCCAGGAAGAGTATGCCGTCCAGGTGGTCCATCTCGTGCTGGATGGCCACGGCTTCGAAGCCTGTGGCGGTGATCTCCCGCGCGGTCCTCTCCCCGTCCTGGAAGCGGACGGTGATGGTCGTGGCCCGCTCCACGTCGCCGGTGTAGTCGGGGACACTCATGCACCCCTCGCGCATGATGGCCGCCCCTTCCCGATGGATTATTTCAGGGTTTACCATGACGAGAAGGCCGTGGTTGTTCTCCTTGCCGTGGCGGCTTGCGGAGACGTCCACGACGCAGACCCGGAGGGTGACGCCGATCTGGGGGGCGGCGACCCCCACGGAGCCGGGACCGGCCCCCATGGTGTCGAGGAGATCGTCAATGAGCCCCCGGATCTCGTCGTCGATGACCGTGACGGCGTTGCTGACCTTCTTGAGAACGGGATGGGGATAGTGGAGGATGGTCTGTGCGGGCATGGCGTCAGAGGGAAACCGGGGTGATGGACCGGACCGAAATCTCCACGTTCAGTTCCTTCTTGATCTCGTCGAGCATCGCCGCCACGTCCTCCACAGCAATCCCCTCCGGCAGGGCCGCTTCCAGCATCAGGACGTAGACCGGCGCCTCCTTGGTGCCGATGAGCTTGGTGTTCAGGTCGGTAATGTTCACCTTCCGCTCGGCCAGCTCCTTCGTCACACGGTAGACGATACCCGGCTGGTCGGAGCCGTAGACCGAGACCATGCAGAGTTCCCCCTCCGGGGCCTGGTAGGCCACCTCGTCAAGGGAAAGGGACCGGGCCGCCACCGTCAGCCCCATCTCCTCGGCGACCCCCCTGAACTCATCCAGAAGCTTACTCTTGCTAAAGGGCTTCATGTGAGAAACGATGAGGATCATGGAGAACTCGCCACCGAGCATGGTGGAGCTGGAGTCCTCGATATTGCAGCCGAGCCGGTAGAGGACCCCGGCAGTGCCGGCCACGATGCCGGGGCGGTCTTTGCCCACAACGGTGACGGCGAAGTGGGCAAGGGAATCTTTCTGGGGTTTGGTCATCTTGGTTCCTCCCACGGGAAACGTGCGTCCGGCGAAGGGTTGTGCCTCGGCGGGTCCTCAATCTATACCAGATGCGGCATGGGATGGCAAGGCGGCTGGGGGCGACGCCGTTCGGGCTACGCACGAACATCGGGCGCACCTGCCTGCCGATGCAGATCAGTGGCATAGCCGGCTTTCACGGCCCATGGGCGCCACATCCTCCCCAGCCGAGGGCTGCGATCGGGTCAGTCGCTGGCAGGCCCAACGATGAGGTTGAGCACGAAGCTGATGAGGCTGAAGACCAGCGCCCCCAGAATGGCGCTCCAGAAGCCGGCGACGCTGAATCCGGGAACGATCCAGGCGGCCAGGGCGAATACGATGCCGTTCACCACGAAGGTGAAGAGCCCCAGGGTGAGGACCGTGACCGGCAGGGAGAAAAAGGCGATGATCGGCCGGAGTACCGCGTTGAGGAAACCCAGGACAAGGGCAGCGACGATGAGGTTGCCGGTTCCCGTGACGCTGATTCCGGGGACCAGGCGTACCACGGCAAAGAGGGCCACGGCGTTGACGATGAGCTTCAGGACAAATGCGAGCATAGTGTTATCCTCCCTACCGGTCGTTCAGCCCCAGACGCTCCCGGGCCGTCTCCACGAGACAGTCGAAGACCATCTCCCGGCTCTCGATGAAGCGCGGCATCTCCGTGTTCATGATATCTTCCAGCATGTTCAGGACACGGCCGTCATTGGTACCGAGCTCGTTCATGACTACCTCCATCATCGGGAGCACCTCGTAAAGATCGTCCCGGTTGAAGGGTGCGGGGTCCGGTTTCCCCCGGAACTTTGCACTGTGACGGTTGACAACATCTTTGCGGTACTTGTAGTAGAGGTCCGACGCCTTGAGGGCGACCCCCGTGGCCTCGGTCGCAGGGCTGAGAACCCTCAGGAGCGCTTCGGGAAGCCGGCGGGGTTTCATCCCCGGGCCGACGCAGACGAGGGTAATCCGGCCGTCGACGAGGACTTTTCCGTCCTCGCCCCGCACCACCCGCTGTCCCAGGGTGAAAGAGGTCTTTCCCACCTCGAGCACCTCGCTCTCCACCCGGAGCAGGTCGTCGAGCACCGCCGGCGCCCGGTAGTCGATCTCCATCCGCACCACCGGGAAGATCCACCCCTTCTCGGCCAGTTCACGAACCGAAAGGCCTCGCTCACGGAGGAACTCGCACCTGCCCCGTTCGAAAAAGCCCAGGTACCGGGCGTGGTAGACCACTCCGCCGGCGTCGGTGTCTTCGTAGTAAACACGGAACTCCATCATTTCCTCCCACAGCAAAAAAAAGAGGCCCGCGGCCTCTTTAAGGACGGCACCGCAGCGCCGCTACTTGAACTTCAGGATCACACTGTGAATCTCGCCGGTCTCCCGCTCCCGGAGCTGCAACCTCAGATCCCGGGCCGTATCCGCCTCGGCGGGGAAGAAGAGGAAGCCGCTGGCAATGCTCCCGGCCGGGAGGGTTTTCCCCTCAAGACCCTTTGCCCGGATATCCTCAATGATGGTCCGCTCCCGTTCGCCCGAGGTTCCCCCCTTCACACCGCCGGCAACGGCCCCTCCTGCACCGCCGATGGCGGCTCCTTTGCCTATCGCCTCGCCGATGTTGTGACCAGACACGATGCCAACGGCAGCCCCGAGAATGGCCCCGCCCACGGCCCCGAGAACGGCTCCTTTCCCTGCCTCGCTGCCGAAGAAGGAGGCAAACTGGGTCGACTTTTCGATCCGATCGAGAGCCGTCACGTTGGGGACCACCTGGAAATAGAGGTTCTTCTCGTTCACCAGGAAGGTCTGGTTCGTCACGATCTCCAGATTCTTCGTCCCCTGATTGGTCATGACCAGTTGAACCGGGATCAGGCCGGTCCCCTTGATGTCGAAACCGAAGGCATCCTGAGCGGCACCCTTGTCGTCAAAGGCCTCGCCGCCGATGGTAACGCCGCTTACCACAAGCCGGTTCACGTAATCCTCGGCAGGGCGGAAGCCGACGTACTGGCTCCGGTAGGGGGTACAGGCCGAGATTAGCATTAGGGGAACCAGCAGGATGGCGCCTCGCTTGAGAATTGTTTTTTTCATGGTCATTCACTCCTTGTGTGACAGTGTCAATGGTTTCACCAAAGAGCTTATCACCCTTCTGCGCCGGCGCAATGGTCGCTAATGGTTTCAATCTGCCCAAAAAAGCGGCATTCATATTTCGGTTTTGAGGGGATTTTTTCGGGGGAGCCGAGCACGGATATAGCTTTTGATCCAAAACAGGTCAGGCGCGAATCTGGTGCGAAATTGGTGGGGAGGAGCATTCTACCCTTCGCGCCGCCCCATGACGATGAGGCATCGGTGATCACCAGACAGCGGAAGAGGGAATTCCATCACCTCACGGAGCTCCACGCCGAGGCTTGCCAGGGCCGACCGGGAGGTTTCAGCCTCGTCACGACCCGCCTGCCCCTTCATGGCGACAATGCGTCCCCCCGGAGCGAGGAGCGGGAGCGACATGCGTACGAAGGTGGGAATATCGGTGAAGGCCCGGGAAACGACCCAGTCGAAGTGCCCCGCGAACCGCCCCGCCAGTTCCTCACCCCGGGCGTGGATCGCCATGAAGTGGTGCAGGCCGAGAGTCCGTCCCACATGGCGCTGGAAGATCACCTTCTTCTCCACCGCATCCACCGACACGGACTCGCTGCTGGGATGGACTATGGCAAAGGGGATAACGGGAAACCCGCCGCCGGAGCCGAGGTCCAGAAGCCTTCCCCCCTTGTGGACCACCCGGCAGAGGGAGAGGGAGTCCACGAAGTGCTTGAGGGCAATCTCCCGCTCGGTGGTGATGGCGGTCAGGTTAATCTTGCGGTTCCACTTCCTGAGTTCTGCGGCGAAGAGGGCGAACCTCCCCACCTGGGCAGGGGTTAGCTCCACCCCCAGCTGGGCCGCACCGCGCACGAGGAGATCCTTTGCGTCCTGGTTCATGCTACCCCCGGGCCTTGAGGGAGAGGGCCAGGATCCCCACCGCCGCCGGCGTCACCCCCTGGATGCGGGAGGCCTGCCCCAGGGTGTCGGGGCGGAACGTCGCCAGCTTCTCCCGCACCTCCGCCGACAGGCCGGGGATGGCGGCGTAGTCGAAATCGGCGGGAATGGCGGTCCCCTCCAGCTTCCGGGCCCGCTCCACCTGGTCCAGCTGCCGCTCGATGTACCCCTGGTACTTGATCTGTATCTCCACCTGCTCCCTCACGGCAGGTGGCACCTCCGCCGCCTGGGGGTCGATCCGGCGAAGCTCCTCGTAGGTGATGTCGGGACGCCGCAGGAGCTGCTCGTAGGTAAGGGCGTTCTGGAGATCGGTCATGCCGAAGGCGGCCAGAAACGAGGGGTCGGCTTCGGACGGAAGAAGCTTCGTCCCCTTGAGCCGCGCAAGCTCGGCACCGATCCGCTCCCGCTTCTCCAGAAACCGCCGGTACTCCCCTTCCGGCACCAGCCCTGCCCCGTGACCTCTTTCCCGCAGCCGCAGGTCCGCGTTGTCCTCCCTCAGGAGCAGCCGGTATTCGGCCCGGGAGGTGAACATCCGGTACGGCTCCCGGGTGCCGAGGGTGACAAGGTCGTCGATCATGACGCCGATGTAGGCCTCGCTCCGGCCGAGGACGAGGGGCTCTTCTCCCCTCACCCGAAGGGCAGCATTAATCCCCGCCATGAGGCCCTGCCCCGCCGCCTCTTCGTAACCGGAGGTGCCGTTGATCTGGCCGGCGTGGTAGAGGTTGCGGACCCGCTTCGTCTCCAGCGATCCATGGAGTTGGATCGGGTCCACGTAGTCGTACTCAATGGCATAGGCCGGCCGCATGATCTCCACCTGCTCCAGCCCCTCGATGCTCCGGTAGAAGGCCCACTGGATGTCGATGGGGAGCGAGGTGGAGAGACCCGAAGGGTAGTATTCCACAGTATCGCGCCCCTCAGGCTCCAGGAAGGTCTGGTGGCGGTCCTTCTCGGGGAAGCGGACCACCTTGTCCTCAATGGAGGGGCAGTAGCGGGGGCCAACTCCTTCGATGATCCCGGCGTAGAGTGGGGAACGGTCGAGGCCCGAGCGGATGATGTCGTGGGAGCGGGGGTTGGTGTAGGCGATGTAACACGGCACCTGGGGCTGGTCGATCCGCTCCGTGGTGAAGGAGAACGGCACCGGCGGTTCGTCCCCGTACTGGGGTTCCAGGCGTGAGAAGTCGATGGTCCGGCCGTCGAGACGGGCCGGAGTACCGGTCTTGAGACGGCCGACCGCGAAGCCCAGCTCCCGGAGCTGATCCGAAAGCCCCACTGACGGCAGGTCCCCTGCCCTTCCTCCCGGGTAGTTGGTGAGCCCCACGTGGATGAGCCCCCGCATGAAGGTGCCGGTGGTGAGAATGACGGTGGTGCCCAGATAGCGGACCCCGACCTTGGTATCAACGCCCCGCACCTCTCCGTCGTCCACGACGATACCGGTCACCTCGGCCTGCTTGAGGGAAAGCCGCTCCTGCTGCTCCATGACGTGCTTCATCCGCAGGCGGTAGAGCTGTTTGTCGGCCTGGGCCCGGGAGGCGCGTACCGCCGGCCCCTTGCGGGTATTGAGAATGCGGAACTGGATGCCGGTGGCGTCGATGTTTTTCCCCATCTCGCCGCCGAGGGCATCGATCTCCTTCACCAGGTGTCCCTTGGCGAGCCCGCCGATGGCCGGGTTGCACGACATGAGGGCGATGGCGTCGAGGTTGATGGTGAGAAGGAGCGTTTCGCACCCCATCCGGGCCGCCGCCAGGGCCGCCTCGCAGCCGGCGTGTCCGGCCCCCACCACAATGACATCGTATCGCTTATCGTAGTTGATGAATCCCATCTCTTCTGCGTGACCTCGTCCCTGTTTCACAGGGAGCATTAATGGATACGGTATCCCAGAGAATTCAACAGCAATGACAACCAGTTAGAAAATTTGTTCCACGTGAAACATCTGCCGTTTCGATGCCAGCCCTCCCCTGTTGTGCCCAGACTACTTCCCGATACAGAACCGCTGGAAAATCATGTCAAGGATGTCGTCGGGGGTCGTTTCTCCGGTTACTTCCCCAACGGCGGTGAGGGCATCCTTCAGGTCGACGGCCAGAAGTTCGGGGGGGTGACCACTGGCAAGATTGGCAATAATAGCCGTAATCCGCTCCCGGGCCTTTGCCAGGGCATCCCGGTGCCGGGCCTGGGAAAGGGCCACATATTCACGGCTGTCGATGGCGCGGCCGTGGATGAAGGTATCGAAGATAGCTCCCTTCAGATCGTCGATACCGACGCCGGTGGCTGTGGATATGCTTACGATGCCCAGCTTCCCCAGTTCGCCGGGAACGTCCAGACGGAGAGGAAGGTCTGCCTTGTTCAGGACAACTATCACTCGCTTTTCAACAAGGGCGTCGAGAAGCATCCGGTCGTCCCCATCGAAGGGGCGCGAACCGTCGAGGACAAAGAGGATCAGGTCGGCCTGGGGTATCTTCTCCAGGGTCAGCCGCACCCCTTCCTGCTCGACAATATCCTCGGTCTCGCGGATCCCGGCGGTATCCAGCATCCGGAGCGGCAGCCCCCGGACGTTCACCACCTCCTCGATGATGTCGCGGGTTGTGCCGGGAACCGACGTCACGATGGCCCGCTTCTCCTGGAGGATCGTGTTGAGAAGACTCGACTTTCCAACGTTGGGCTTTCCGGCGATAAGGACCGACACCCCCTCGCGGAGCACCCTCCCCTCGTCAAAGCCGTCCAGAAGCTCATCGATGCGACCGAGAGCCTCCCGGGTCTTCTCCTCGATCTCCCCCTGGGAAGCGGGATCGATCTCCTCTTCGGGAAAATCGATAAATGCCTCGACAAGGGCGAGCCCGTGCCGGAGACCATCGCGCACGGCATCGAGTCTTCCGGATAGTCTCCCTTCCCGCTGGTGCTGGGCCAGGGAAAGGGCCGCCTCGGTCTTGGAGCGGATGACATCGATGACCGCTTCGGCCTGGACGAGATCGATCCTCCCATTCAGAAATGCCCGCCGGGTGAACTCCCCCGGCTCGGCCAGCCGTGCGCCGCACCGGAGCACCGCGTCCAGGACCCGCCGGGTGACCAGGTACCCGCCGTGGCACTGGATCTCCAGCACATCCTCACGGGTGTAGGAACGGGGTGCCCCCATGAGCACCACCATGACCTCGTCGACAGTATCGGTCGTATCGGGGTCGGTCACGGCGCCATAATAAAAACGGTGACTCTCGAAGTCACCGTTCACGTTCCCCCGCCGCACAAGCCGCCGGGCGATGGCGGGGGCATCGGGGCCGCTCACCCGGATGACGCCGATCCCCCCCTCACCCACCGGCGTGCTGATGGCCGCTATGGTATCTTCCACGTACACGGAAACCCTACTTGGCCTCGGCGGCGGCGATGCTCTTGTTGATGTAGGACTGCTGGATGATGGTCAGGACGTTGTTCACGAGCCAGTAGAGGACGAGCCCCGACGGGAAGTTCAGGAACATGAAGGTGAAGACCACCGGCAGGGCCATCATCATCTTCTGCTGCATGGGATCCATCTGGGACGGGGTCATCTTCTGCTGGATGACCATGGTGATACCCATGATGATCGGGGTCACGTAGTAGGGATCCTTCCCGGCCAGGTCCTGGATCCAGAGCATGAACGGCGCGTGCCGGAGCTCGATGGAGAACATGAGGGCCTTGTAGAGGGCGAAGAAGACCGGTATCTGGACGATCATCGGGAGGCACCCTCCCACCGGGTTCACCTTGTGGGTCTGGTAGAGCTCCATGATGGCCTTGTTCATGGCGTCGCGGTCATTCTTGAACTTCTCCCGCAGCTCGGCCATCTTCGGCTGGAGCTTCTGCATCTCCTTCATGGATTTGTAGCTGGAATGGGTGAGAGGGTAGAAGAGAATCTTGAGAATAACCGTTATTATGATGATGGAAATGCCGTAGTTGTGCACATACTGGTAGAAGAACTTGAGGCTCTGGAGAAGCGGCTTGGCCAGCATGGCAAACCAGCCGAGATCGATGGCCCGCTCGAGACTGTTCCCCTGGGACTTGAGGATGTCCAGGTCCTTGGGACCGAAGTAGAGCCGATAGGCAACAGCCTTCGTCTCACCCGGGTTGAGTGAGAGATCTGGCGCGGTGATGACGTTTTCCAATATACCCCGGGGTGTGCTCCGGACGGAGGCGGAGGTGATGCTCCCCCCCTGGGCCATGACCGCCGAGAGGAAATACTTGTCGGCGAAGCCGCTCCAGAGGGGAGCGCTGTAGCTCTTCCCCTGGCCGGCAAGGTCCTTGATCTTCTCTTCCGTAAGCTTGTCTTGGGCAAAGGTCGCCGGTCCGAAGGTCTCGAAGCGGGTCTCCTTGGCCCG
Source organism: Geobacter sp. (assembly GCF_030834625.1). Classification (NCBI taxonomy): domain Bacteria; kingdom Pseudomonadati; phylum Thermodesulfobacteriota; class Desulfuromonadia; order Geobacterales; family Geobacteraceae; genus Geobacter; species Geobacter sp. The sequence continues at coordinate 29,298 of NZ_JAUQXO010000053.1, read as the reverse complement.
GGGAACCGAGGGATAAGTCATCAGGGTCTGGAAGGCCGCGCCAGCCCGGGCCATTCCTGAGTTAGCCACCTGGTATGCCATGTCGATGCCGTAGTTACCCCCCTGGAAGGTGTAGACCTTGCGAACCGTTACCCCCGCCGGGGATATCCAGGTAAAGGACAGATCCTTCTTCTCCCCCGCCGCTACGGTCAGGGTCTCGGCGCTTGGCACAAAGAGAGCGGACGGATCAAGGCCAATCCCGGCTGCCCGGGTGGAAAGGGTGTAAAAAGACGGGTCGCGCTCGTCCACCAGGGTAACGGGTTTGCCATGGGGATCAGCAGTTTCCCGGTACTTTTTCAGGACAAGGCGGGTAAGGCTCCCCCCCTGGGTCGAAAAGACCGCCGTATAGTCGGGTGTCTCGACAGCAATCTCCTTCTGCTGGGCGCTGACCGCGGCTACGGGAGCTGGCGCAAGGGGCGGAGCTGCCGGAATCGGCGCAGGGGCCGCAGCGGTATGGGCACTGGTCACCGCCTGCTGGGGGGTGGGGGCCGGAGCCTCCTTCTTCGGCGCCGGGAAGAGGGCCGTGTAGCCGTAGAAGAAGAGAATAGAGAGAACAACCGCAATCAAAGCCCTTTTTTCCATGACAGCTCCTGATGGATGATTACTTGACGGGATCGTAGCCACCGGGGTGGTACGGATGACACTTCATGATCCGGACGGCACTGTACCAGAGCCCTCTGAGAAGGCCGTGCCGCATGAGCGATTCCTTGGCGTAGGTTGAACAGGAGGGATAGAAACGGCAGGTGGGCCCCGTAAGGGGCGAGAGGTAGCGCTGGTAGATGCCGATGATCTGGATGAGAATCTTCAGCATGATCGTGTGACGCCCGCGAGGCGCTCCACCACCCGGTCCAGCTCCTGGCAGACTCCCCGGTAGTCGAGCTCCTCAGCTCCCCTCCGGGCGATAACGTTGATGTCGAGAGGAGGAAAGAGTACCTTGTGCAGACGATAATACTCCCGCACAAGGCGCTTTATCCGGTTACGGGTCACCGCATTGCCCACTTTGCGGCTTACGGTGATGCCTATCCGGCACGTGGCTTCCGGGCCGGCTGCACAAAGAACGAGGAAACAGGGGGTGCTGATCTTTCGCGCCCCGTCAGAGAGCCTGAGGAAATCAGCCCGCCTGAGCAGGCGCTCGTCTTTGGTGAACGTGAACAGAGGGGACTCCCCCGCTCCGCCGGCAAGCCTTCGAGTATCGGAAGGCGAACGGAGGATTATTTGCTGGCGATGGTCACCGCCAGACGCTTACGCCCCTTGGCGCGGCGACGCTTGATGACGAGTCTGCCGTTCTTCGTGGACATACGGACACGGAAGCCATGGGTACGCTTCCGGGATGTATTGCTCGGCTGAAAGGTCCTTTTCATATGCTATCTCCCTGAATCAGTGACATTTTGCTGGTTATGCAAAGAAGTATCTTTAATCACAGAGCCCTTTGTCTGTCAAGCATAAATTTACTTCCCTACGGTACATTTGGCCTTGCAAACGCCCCCTTCCTCTGCTAGTCTCCTCTATCCTGAGGCCGCATCCAGCATGCGCGCATCATCCTGATTTCCGCTCTTAACAGTTCAATTTCACTACGTAAATCCGGTTATCAACATGTGTTGAAAAACATGTGAATAACTGGTCCCCGAGATTATCCTCTATGGAAGACGTTTGGCTCCAGGCACAATCCAATCTGGCCAAGGTGCTCACGCACCAGACCTTCACCACCTGGATAGAGCCGATCAGGTTCGCCGGAGCCCAGAAGAACACCCTCCTCCTGGAGGCGCCCAACCAGTTCATCAGGGACCGGGTCAGGGAGAGCTATCTTCCCATGATCCTCGAATCGGTCCGCTCCCTCACCGACTCCCACTTTCAGGTTGAGCTTCAGGTGGCGGTGCGGCAACAGGAAAAGGGACCTAAAAGCCCCCGCAAGAGCCGCTCCGAGGACGAACTCCAGACGGGCGAGACGGAAAAAATCCCGCCCGCCGAGTTTTCCACTAACCTGAACACCAAGTACACCTTTGACACCTTCGTCTGTGGCGGAAGCAACCAGTTCGCCCACGCGGCGGCCCAGTCGGTGGCCAACAACCCGGCAGGCAAATACAATCCCCTCTTCATCTACGGCGGTGTGGGTCTCGGCAAGACCCATCTTTTGACGGCCATCGGCAACCAGGTCCTGGCCAACAACCGCAAGGCCCGGGTCTGTTTCTACACCTCCGAAAAGTTCATGAACGAGCTCATCAACTGCCTCCGCTACCAGAAGATGGACCAGTTCCGGAACAAGTTCCGCAAGATGGACCTGCTCCTCATCGACGACATCCAGTTCATCGCCGGCAAGGAGCGGACCCAGGAGGAGTTTTTCCACACCTTCAACGCCCTCTACGAGTCCCATAAGCAGATCGTGGTCACCTCCGACAAGTTCCCCAAGGACATACCCGGCCTGGAGGAGCGGCTCCGCTCCCGCTTCGAGTGGGGTCTCATCGCCGACATCCAGCCGCCTGACACCGAGACCAAGGTCGCCATCCTCAGCAAGAAGGCGGAAGTCGACGGCATCCGGCTCCCCGACGACGTGGCGCTCTTCCTCGCTTCCAGCGCCAGCACCAACGTGCGGGAACTGGAGGGTATGCTTATCCGCCTGGGGGCCGTAGCGAGCCTCACGGGGAAGAACATCACCCTCGACATGGCCCGGGAAGTCCTCAAAGACATCATCGTCGACAAGACCAAAGAGATCACGGTGGAGATGATCCAGAAATACGTGGCCGACCACTTCAACCTCAAGGTGGCGGAACTCAAGTCAGACAAGCGGCTCAAGGCCCTCGTGGTACCCCGCCAGATCGCCATCTATCTCTGCCGCGACCTGACCAAGGCGTCGTATCCCGATATCGGAGACAAGTTCGGAGGAAAGGACCACTCCACCATCATCCATTCGGTCAAGAAGGTGGACAGACTCCTCTCCCAGGATTTCGAACTGAAAAATACCGTTGAGACCCTGCGCAAGGGGCTGTTGAGTTGAGCGGGATAACCCTGTGGATGGAGACACCGGTTGTGAACAACCTCCCGGCGCCCGCCCGGCTGCCAGGGGAAAACCCCGCTTCGATCAACAGTGGGACCGAGAAAAAAACGCAGCCGACACGGTGAGTTGCCGGGTTATCCCCGAATCCACACCTCCTATTGTTATTACTAAGCCTTTAAACATACATAACCATACTATTCTACATCTGTTGACAAGGAGGAACGATGGAATTCAAGATCGACAAGGACACCTTCTCGCGGGCTCTCCAGAAAATTCAGGGTATCGTCGAAAAGCGAAACACCATGCCGATCCTCTCCAACGTCCTTATCGAGGCCCATGCCGACCGGATCGAGCTGACGGCCACGGACCTGGAAGTGGGGATGAAGAGCTCCTACGGGACCACTGTCACCCGGGAGGGACGGATTACCGTGTCAGCCAAGAAGCTTCACGAGATCGTCAAGGAGCTTCCCGAGGAGGTCATCTCATTTTCCACCAAGGAGAACGACTGGGTCGATATCCGCTGCGGCAAGGCCCACTTCAGCATCGTCGGCCTCTCCCCGGAGGAGTTCCCCTACTTCCCCAAGGTGAACGAGGAGAGTCTTATCCGGATCGAGGGAGCGCTCCTGGCCGACATGATCGAGAAGACCGCCTACGCCATCTGCTTCGACGAGACCAAATACAACCTGAACGGCATCTTCGTGAAGGCCACCGTTGAGGATAATAAACCTATTCTCCGGATGGTGGCCACCGACGGACACCGGCTTTCCATTGCCGAACGGGAGTTCCACGGCGCCGTGGGGCCCGAGATGGCCAAGGGGGTCATCTTCCCCAAGAAGGGTATCTTCGAACTCAAGAAGATCAGCGAAGAAGCGACGACCGAAGAACTGGCCTTCGGTTTCATGGACAACAGCGCCGTCATCAAGAAGGGGAACACAGTGGTGGTGATGCGGCTTGTGGACGGTGAGTTCCCCGACTACACCCGCGTGGTGCCGGTGGCCAACGACAAGATCGTGACCGTTGCCCGGGATCCGTTTCTCCACTCCCTGCGCCGGATGTCGATCCTCTCCAGCGAGAAGTTCAAGGGAATCAAGATGGAGATCAACGGCGAGCAGATGATCATCTCCTCCAGCAACCCGGAGCTGGGCGAGGCGTCGGAGGAACTGGAGGCGGCCTACAGCGGCCCTCCCCTCTCCATCCGCTTCAACGCCAAGTATCTTCTGGACGTCCTTGCCGTCCTCAACGAGAGCGACGTGGCGCTGGTGCTGCGCGACGAGCTGTCGCCGGCCATCGTGAAACCGGCCGGCACTGACGGCTTTACCGCGGTGATCATGCCGATGCGCCTGTAGAAAACGGTAACCGGCATGCCACGGAAGGCGAAGGCCGCTCCCCGGGAGAGGCCTTTTGCCGTTCTTTCGGCTGCAGATCACCATGTTCGTGACGAGGATCCAGATAAGTTCCTTCCGGAATATTGCCGAGGCGGAAATCAGCTTCGACCGGCGCTTCAACGTCCTCCACGGCGCCAACGGCCAGGGGAAGACCTCGGTCTTGGAGGCCATCTACCTGCTGGGAACCATGAAGTCGTTCCGGCTGGCCAAGACCCCTGATCTCGTCACCTGGAACGCTCCCTACGCACTCCTGCGGGGGTGGGCCGAGCGGGACGGGGTTGGCAGGGAGATCGCCCTCTACCTGGGCAGGGAGGGGCGAAAGGCCCGGGTCGACCAGAAACCGGTGACGCGGCTTGCCGACTTCTTCGGCAACGTCAATGCCGTGGTCTTCTCCCCCGAGGAGATCGCCATGGCCCGCAGCGGCCCGGATCTGAGGCGCCGCTACCTGGACCGGGCCATCTTCGGCGGGGATCTGGGGTACCTGCTCCTCCACCACGAGTACCACCGGCTCCTCAAGCAGCGCAACGCCCTCCTCAAGCGGGGAACCCGGGAGGGGCTGGAGGTCTGGACCGGCCAGCTGGCCGAGGCGGGGACCCGGCTCATGGTGAAGCGGATGGGGTATCTGGCCGAGATCGAGCCCCTGGTCCGACGGTTCTACCGGGAGATAGCCGGCGGCCAGGAGGAAGCGGGCCTTGCCTTTCGTCCCCATCTCACGACCCCCGAGCAGGTTAGCCGGGAGGGAACCGGGGCCCTGCTGGCGCTCTTTGGTGCCCACGAGGCGGAGGAGCTCCGCCGGGGAACCACCGTGGTGGGCCCCCACCGGGACGACGTGGACTTTGTCCTGAACGGCCGGGTGATCCGCAACCACGGTTCCCAGGGGCAGCAGCGCAGCTTCGTTCTGGCCCTCAAGATGGCGGAGATCGAGTACCTGGAGCGCCTCAACGGAGCCCCGCCGGTGCTCCTCCTGGACGACATCTCGTCGGAGCTGGACCCCCAGCGGAACGCGAACCTCATGGCGTTCCTCCGGGAAAAGCGGATGCAGGTCTTCATCACCACCACCGATGTGTCAACCCTCCGCCTGGAGGGGATTGCAACCCACGCGTCCTTCCACGTTTCACGTGGAACGGTGACGCCTTCATAGAGGGAGAAGTATGGCAGACGAACTGAACAACGACTACGGCGCAGACAAGATCAAGGTCCTGGAGGGGCTCGAGGCGGTCCGCAAGCGCCCCGCCATGTACATCGGCTCCACCTCGGCCCAGGGACTCCACCACCTGGTCTACGAGATCGTCGACAACTCCATCGACGAGGCCCTGGCCGGCTACTGCAACGAGGTGAATGTCACCATCCATCTGGACGGCTCGTTGACGGTGGTGGACAACGGCCGCGGCATCCCCACCGACATGCACCCGACGGAAGGGAGGCCGGCGGCGGAGGTGGCCCTCACGGTCCTCCATGCCGGCGGCAAATTCGACAACACCTCCTACAAGGTCTCCGGCGGCCTCCACGGGGTCGGCGTCTCCGTCGTCAATGCCCTGTCCAAGAAACTGGAGCTGGAGATCCGCCGCGATGGCAAGGTGTACCACCAGTCCTATGCCTTCGGCGCCCCGTTGACCCCCCTGGAAGTGGTGGGAGAAACCAAGAAGCGGGGAACCAAGATCAACTTCCTTCCCGACGACACCATCTTCGAAACCACTGACTTCTCCTTTGACGTGCTCTCTCAGCGGCTCCGGGAGCTGGCCTTCCTGAACGCCGGGGTCCGGATCACCATTGCCGACGAGCGGGAAGAAGGGAAACACCACGACTTCCACTACGAGGGTGGAATCGTCTCCTTCGTGGAGTACCTGAACAAGAACCGCACCCCTCTCCACCAGAAACCGGTCTTTTTCAAGGGCGAGAAGGCCGGCATCGAGATGGAGATCGCCTTCCAGTACAACGACTCCTACGACGAGAAGGTCTTTTCTTTCGCCAACAACATCAACACCCACGAAGGCGGCACCCACCTGGTGGGGTTCCGGGCGGCCCTGACCCGCACCATGAACACCTATGCCGGAGCCAACGAACTCCTCAAGAAGGAGAAGGTCTCCATCTCCGGCGAGGACCTGCGGGAAGGGCTCACGGCGGTTATCTCCGTCAAGATCCCCCAGCCCCAGTTCGAGGGGCAGACCAAGACCAAGCTGGGAAATTCGGAGGTGAAGGGGTACGTGGAATCCCTCATGAACGAGCGGCTGGCGGTTTTCCTGGAGGAGAACCCCAAGATCGCCAAGGACATCATCGGCAAATCCATCGAGGCGGCCCGGGCCCGGGAGGCGGCCCGCAAGGCCCGGGAGCTGACCCGGCGCAAGGGGGCCCTGGACATCTCCAACCTCCCCGGCAAGCTGGCCGACTGCCAGGAGCGGGACCCCGCCCTGTGCGAAATCTATCTCGTCGAGGGTGACTCCGCCGGCGGCTCCGCCAAGCAGGGGCGCGACCGGAAATTCCAGGCGATCCTCCCTTTGAAGGGGAAGATCCTCAACGTGGAGAAGGCCCGGTTCGACAAGATGCTCTCCTCCCAGGAGATCGGCACCCTGATCACGGCCCTTGGTACCGGCATCGGCAAGGACGACTTCGACGTGGCCAAGCTCCGTTACCACCGAATCATCGTCATGACCGACGCCGACGTGGACGGCTCCCACATCCTGACGCTGCTGCTCACATTCTTCTTCCGGCAGATGCCGGAGGTGGTGGAGCGGGGGCACCTCTACATCGCCCAGCCTCCCCTCTACAAGGTGAAGCGGGGGCGCAAGGAACTCTACCTCCGCAACGAGGCGGCCATGCAGGCCTACCTCCTGGAGGAGGGGACCGAGGACATGGTCCTCTTCCTGGAGAACGGCGAGAAGAGCTACGCCGGCAAACAGATCATTCCGATCCTCAAGCAGCTGGGGGAATACCGGACTCTCCTGGACAAGGTGGTGCGGAAGGGACTCAACGAGGAACTCGTCCGGGTCTTCCTGCGCCTCGGCGTCAAGGCCGGCATCGAGGACATGGAGCAGCTGGTGCCGTTTCTGGGGAACATCTCCCAGGTGTACGACGGCGGCGACTTCAGCCCCCTGGACGACGGGCGGGTCATCATCCGGCTCGGCAACCTCCGGATCGCCCTGGACCAGCACACCCTCGACCTTATCGGCTCCTACGAGTACGGGCTCCTGGTGGAGAGCCACCGGAAGGTCCGGGAGATGTTCGGCGCCGGCCGGGCCGTGGTCTCCAGCGAAGGAAAGGAGCTGTTCGACACCATCCGCGGACTGGACCTCCTCACCTTCTTCATGGACAGCGCCAAGAAGGGGCTCTCCATCCAGCGCTACAAGGGTCTCGGCGAGATGAACCCGGAGCAGCTCTGGGAGACCACCATGGAGCCCACCAACCGGACGCTCCTGCAGGTGAAGGTGGAGGACGCCATCGAGGCCGACACCATCTTCACCATACTCATGGGGGACCAGGTGGAACCCCGCCGGGACTTCATCGAGCAGAACGCCCTGAACGTGTCGAATCTGGATATCTAATAAAATCAGGCAGAAGGCCGAAGGCTGAAGGCTGAAGGGAAGAAGCACGACCTTTAGTCCCTGCCCTGGGCCCCTAGCCGTTTCTGAGGTTCATGAATGCTTGAACATACCCTGAACAAGACTGCCGTCAATATCGAAGACGAGATGAAGCGCTCGTACATGGACTACGCCATGAGCGTCATCATCGGCCGGGCCCTCCCCGACGTGCGGGACGGGCTGAAGCCGGTGCACCGGCGCTGCCTCTACGCCATGTACGACATGAGCAACGACTGGAACAAGCCGTACAAGAAGTCGGCCCGGGTGGTCGGTGACGTGATCGGTAAGTATCACCCCCACGGCGACGCGGCGGCCTACGACACCATCGTCCGGATGGCCCAGGATTTCTCCCTCCGCTACCCGCTGGTGGACGGCCAGGGGAACTTCGGTTCCGTGGACGGCGACTCGCCGGCGGCCATGCGGTACACCGAGATCCGGATGGAGCAGCTGGCCCATGAGCTCCTGAACGACCTGGACAAGGAGACCGTGGACACGGGACCCAACTACGACGGCTCCCTCACCGAGCCCCTGGTGCTCCCCTCCAAGTTTCCGAACCTCCTGGTGAACGGCTCCTCGGGCATCGCCGTCGGCATGGCCACCAACATTCCCCCCCACAATCTCACGGAGGTGATCGACGGGATCATCGCGGTCATCGAGAACCCGCAGCTCACCTTCGAGGAGCTCCTGGCCCTGGTCCCCGGCCCCGACTTCCCCACCGGCGGCTTCATCTACGGCCGCGAGGGGATTCTCCAGGGGTACCGGACCGGCCGCGGCATCGTGCAGATGCGGGCCCGGGTGTCCGTGGAGACCCACAAGAAGACAGAGCGCCAGTCCATCATCGTCACCGAGATCCCCTACCAGGTGAACAAAGCGAACCTGATCACCAAGATCGCCGAGCTGGTGCGGGAGAAGAAGCTGGAGGGGATCAGCGACATCCGGGACGAGTCGGACCGGGACGGGATGCGGATCGTCATCGAGCTGAAACGGGACGAGGAGCCCCAGATCATCCTCAACCACCTCTACAAGCAGACCCAGATGCAGACCTCCTTCGGCATCAACATGCTCGCCATCGTGGCGGGGAGGCCCCGGGTCCTGACCCTGCGGGACGCCATCGGCCATTTCATCGACCACCGCCGCGAGATCGTCACCCGCCGCACCATCTTCGAGTTGAAGAAGGCCGAGGCCCGGGCCCACATCCTGGAAGGCCTCAAGATCGCCCTGGACTGGCTCGATGCGGTCATCGAGCTGATCCGCGCCTCCAAGAACCCCGATGAAGCCAAGAACGGCCTCATGGCCGGCAACTTCTCCGACCCCAATTTCCTGCGGAAGATGGGGATCGAAGGGGCCTCGTTTACCGCCAGCGTCCAGCTCTCGGACAAGCAGGCCCAGGCGATCCTTGAGATGCGCCTCCAGCGTCTGACGGGCCTCGAGCGGGAGAAGATCCTCAACGAGTATGCCGAGATCCTCAAGTACATCGCCCGGCTGAAGGAGATCCTCGCCTCCGAGGCGGAGATCCTCGCCATCATCATTGGCGAGCTGCGGGAGATAAAGGAGCGGTTCGGCGACGAGCGTCGCACCGAGATCGTGGACCGGAGCGCCGAGATCTCCCTGGAGGACACCATCGTCGAGGAGGACGTGGTGGTCACCGTCTCCCACACCGGCTACATCAAGCGGACCGCCGTCTCCCAATACCGCTCCCAGCGCCGGGGAGGGAAAGGAAAGACCGGCATGAAGACCAAAGAGGAGGATTTCGTCGAGCATCTCTTCGTCGCCTCCAGCAAGGACTTCATGATGTTCTTCACCGACTCGGGCCGGGTCTACTGGCTCAAGGTCTACGAGATCCCCGAGGGGGGCCGGGCGACCCGGGGCAAGGCCATCGTCAACCTCCTGAACCTCCAGGCGGGCGAGCAGATCACCGCCATCCTCTCGGTGAAGGAATTCGACGAGGTGCGGAACATCATCATGGCCACCCGCCTCGGTGTGGTGAAGAAGAGCCCCCTGCGGGAGTACGCCAACATCCGGAGCGGCGGCATCATCGCCGTGAACCTGGACGACGGGGACAAGCTCATTGCCGTGGCCCTCACCGACGGTAAGCATGACGTGCTCCTGGCGTCGAAGAACGGCAAGTCGATCCGCTTCCACGAGGCGGATGCCCGTCCCATGGGCCGGGTCTCCCGCGGGGTGCGGGGGATGAGCCTGGAGGACGACGACGTGGTGATCGGCATGGAGATCATCAACCCCAACGCCACCGGCTCCACCATCTTCACCGTCACCGAGAACGGCTTCGGCAAGCGGACCGAGCTGGACGAGTACCGGGTCCAGAGCCGCGGCGGCAAGGGGATCATCACCATCAAGACCACGGAGCGCAACGGCTGCGTCGTCGACATCATGCAGGTGACCGACGAGAACGACCTGATGCTCATCACCGATCAGGGGAAGATCCTTCGGATTCCCGTGGCCCCCTTCTCGGTCATTGGCCGCAACACCCAGGGGGTGAGGCTCATGACCGCCGAGCAGAACGAGCGGATCGTGGCCGTGGCCAGGCTGGCCGAGAAGGACGAAGGGGACGAGGCGCCCGACGAGGGGGGCGATGACCTCCCCGAGGCGGAGGTCGTGGAAGAGTAACCGCGACGGCCGCAGACCCGTGACCGGCGGCGTTATTGTGCCGGTCCCCGGTCGCCGGTCCCCGGTTCCTGCATATGAAAAGTCACCGCAGCAGTATTGATACGAGCCTCCGGGAGCGCCATACCATCCTGAACCTCCTGGGGCAGCTGACGAAGGAGAGCGTCAGCGCCGACGAGCTGACGGAGATCGGAACCACCCTCCGGGGGGCGGGCCGCCGTGCCCTTTCTCCCCTCTTCCGGCGCCTCTGGCGGGAGAAGAACGGCGCGGTCATCTCCCGGTACACGACTCTCCTCAGTTACTTCGAGGACGACGGGTGGCTGGACCAGCTCATCCAGATCACCCTCACCCGCAAGGACCTGGAAGAGCAGGGGAGGTCGGCCCTGATGCTCGCCCTGGCGGGTTACGGGGTTGACGTCTCGGTTCCCCCCTTCACGCCGGTCATGGACGGGGCCGGCGGACCCCTTCGGGCCACTCTTCCCCGGCTCCTGGACCGGGGCGAGGAGGGGCTCATCGTCTTCATGGAGGATTTCGCCGCCTACGCCCCGGAGGCCCAGAAGGCCATCGTCCGTGAGCTTTGCTTCGTGGAAGACTCCCGGGTGGTGGATATCTTGGGGGTTCTCCTGGGGTTCGACGAGCCGGAGACCCGCCGGGAGGTGATCGAGGCCCTCGGCAGGGTCAGGTTTCCCGGGGCCGCACGTATTCTCCGGCGCTACCTGGGCGAGGCCCCGGACGACTACCGCCCCCTGGCCGAACGGAGCCTGCGGCGGCTGGGTTTCCTGGGCCTCGATACGGATGATTGGCATGAGGAGCCGCAGTTTCCGTTTCACACTACCTGGGTAAGCCCACCGGATGCCTCGGGAATCAGGTGCCTCCTGGTGACCCGCTGGACGGGGCTCGAACATATCGACATCCTTTTCATGGAACTTCACGAGACCGACGGGATGCGGGACGCCTGGGGGTGGAGCGGCCTGTCGCCCGATGAATATGGGGAGATCCTCCGGGAGAACGCCGTGGAGGACACCCTGGTGCCGGTGGACGCCGACTACGTGGCGGAACTGGTGGGGGATGCCCTGGAGCGGAGCCACGTAGTCGGCTTCTACCTCCCCCCCGAGTTCTATGTGCGGCAGCGGATCCTGACGGGCCTCGATTTGACCCCCCGCCCCTACGTTCCCCGCTTCGAGGGGATGGACCTGGCGGCGGCCGACGACCCGGGGCTCGTGGCCGAGGGTGTCGGGCTTCTGGACGACTGGTTCTTCGACGGGTGGTTCTTCTTCGACAACCGAACCCGGCTGTTGGCCGACGAACTGGAGCGGCTGGGCGACGAACCCTTTGCCCGGCAGGACGACATGGCCGTCGACCGCTTCCTGGAACGGTGGTGCCGCGATGAGGTCATCCCCCGCATGGAACGGATCGTCCGACGGCTCTTCCTCACGGCAGACCTCATGGTCCGCGCCGGCCGGGAGGAGCGCCTCGTGGCGCAGACCCTGGCCGTGGCGGTGAGCCTCTCCCGGGGCATCGTTCCGGCCCACCGGCACCCGTTTCTGCGCCGCTGGCTCCTGGAGCTGATCGGGATGGTGCGGGAGGCCCGGGCCGAAGGGTACGCGTTCCCGGCCAGGGCCTGGGACGACGAGGAAGACGGGGAGTGGGACTGACTACGGCTGAGATGGAGAGCGACGAGAGCGAGGAGTTGTCCATGAGCGAGAAAATCGGAGTCATCGGTGCAGGCAGCTGGGGAACGACCCTTGCGAACCTCCTTGCCAAAAAGGGGTTGGACGTTACGCTCTGGGCCTATGAGGCGGACCTGGTGGAAGAAATGCAATCGACCCGGGTGAACTCCCTCTTTCTTCCAGGGATTACCCTCGCTCCGGGGCTCCACTTTACCTCCTCCCTGGAAGAGGCCGCCACGGGGAAAGAGGTGGTACTTCTCGCCTCCCCCTCCCAGGTCATGCGAGGGGTGATCGCGAAGCTCCTGCCGTTCCTCGCCCCCGGGGTGACGCTCGTGAACGCCTCCAAGGGGATCGAGCTCGACACCCTCATGACCATGGACCAGGTCTGCGCCGCCGTTCTCCCCCCGGAGAACGGCGGGCGCTTCTGCGTCCTCTCGGGGCCAAGCTTTGCCCGGGAAGTGGCCCAGGAGATGCCGACGGCGGTAGTGGCGGCCGCCGCCGATCCGGCCGTGGCCGCCCTGGTTCAGCGTCTCTTCACCGCCCACTATTTCCGGGTCTACACCAATAGCGACGTGGTGGGGGTGGAGATCGGCGGCGCCCTCAAGAACGTCATTGCCCTGGCCGCGGGGATTTCCGATGGTCTGGGTCTCGGCCACAACACCCGGGCCGCCCTCATCACCCGGGGGCTCGCCGAGATGAACCGCCTCGGTCGCGCCATGGGAGCCGATCCGGCCACCTTTGCCGGGCTCGCCGGCATGGGGGACCTGGTCCTCACCTGCACCGGCGACCTTTCCCGCAACCGGACCGTGGGGGTGAAGCTCGGCCAGGGGATGCGTCTTGCCGAGATCCTCGGCGAGATGCGGATGGTGGCCGAGGGGGTGAAGACCGCCGAGTCCGCCTGGCGGCTCGCCGGCCGGATGGGGGTCGATATGCCCATCACCGAGAAGGTCTATCAGGTTCTCTACGAGGACAAGCCGGCCCGCCAGGCGGTCCTTGAACTCATGACCCGCGACCCGAAGGCTGAACGGGGATAAGGACGAACGTCCCCGGCCACCCGGCGGAGGGTATGCCATGAATCTGCGCCTCACGATCCGGAACAAGCTCTTTCTGGCCATCCTCCTCATTCTCTTCGTTTCCTACGCCATTCTCATCCAGACGACCGTCACCAGCATCAACGCCTCCCTCGAAGACACCCTCGCCAAGGAGCTCTCCGAGAATCTCCGCTATGCCAAGGATCAGTACTTCGCCCGGGCCGAGCAGATGAAGTATTCCCTTCTCCTCCCCGCCTCCGCCCTACCGGTGAAGGAGCGGATCGGGAGAATGGACAGGGCCTGGCTCCAGGACGCGGCCTGGCGTTGGCGGGCGAGCCTCCCCTTCTCAGAACTCTTCCTCTTTGTGGACCCGCAGGTGAGGGTCATCGCCGGCGGAGGCAGGTCGGTTCCGGATAACGCCCGCGAACTGTCTTCCATCGTGGAACGGGCCCTGCGGGAAAAGCGGCCGGTCTACGCCACCGAACTGGTGAGCGAACGGTTCCTCTGCAGCGCCGGCATCGGCGATTTCTGCACCAATCACCCCTATGACGACGGCGAAGGAGTCATGATGATCACCGTCGTCGTCCCGGTGTTCGCCGAGGGAGGCACCCCCCTGGGCGCCATCGTCGCCGGCGATGTCATCGACCGGGACGTGAAGCTGCCGAGCCGGGTCCAGGAGGTTTTCGGCAAGCAGGTGCTGGTGGCCGTCACCCGGGGGGGAAGGCTCGCCCCGGCCAGCGTCAACCCGGCCTTCCCCTACCCCGCCGACATCGCTCCCGATATCCTCGACAGGCTGGAGCGGGGACTGCCGTTCGGCGGCGACGCCACCATCGGGGGGAAGGTCTACAAGACCGCCTTCGACCCCATCACCAACAGCCGCGGCGACTACGTTGGCTCCCTCTACGTGGCCCTTTCCCGCGACGACTTCAAGGGGATCCTCCGGGACAGCCTCAGAAACATCCTCGCATCCGCCGCCATCGGGATTGTTCTCACCTTCTTCACGGCCCTGTACGTGGCCCGCCGGTTGACCATGCCCCTTAATCAGCTGGCGGACGGGGTGCGGATGATTGAGAGTGGAGACCTGCGGCAGCGGGTGGACGTCACCGTCGCCGACGAGGTGGGGGAGTTGGCCGATGCCTTCAACCGCATGGCCCGCAGCCTTGAGGAGCGGGACCGGACAATCCGGGCCACGGCCCACGAACAGGCGGAGTTGAATCGCCGGCTCCAGGAGATGAATGAACTTCTCGAAAAGCGGGTCAGCGAACGGACCGCCGCTCTGCAGGTGGAGATGGGGCGTCTGGAGGCAATTCTCACCGGCATGGCCGAGGGGATTGCGGTTACCGACCGGGAGGGGAGGATCATCCTCTTCAATCCGGCGGCCCAGCGGATTTTCGAGATGGTACCCCACCGGGTGGTGGGGCGTCCCCTGGAGCAGGTATGCGCAACCGGAGAATTTTGTTCGCTGGTTGATTACATCCACATCATGAGAGACAATGAAGACTTGACCCCCCGACAGGACGTGGAGCTTGTCGTGAAGGGGAAGAAGTTGAAGATCAACCTTTCTCCCTTCACCGACATGGGTGGTATCCTGGCAGGGGTGGTCATGTCGGTGCGGGACGTGACGGCCGAAGAGGAGGTGGACCGGGTGAAGACCGAGTTCATCTCCACCGTTTCCCACGAGCTCAAGACTCCCCTCACCTCCATCAAGGGGTCGCTCCAGTTTATCCATGACCGGGGGAAAGGATTCAGCGAAGTGGAGGGAGAGCTTCTCGCCGTTTGCCTCCGCAACACCGACCGGCTGATCCGGCTGGTGAACGACATCCTCGACATCGCCCGGATCGAATCGGGGCGGCTGGAGTTTTCCCTTGCACCCCAGGAGGTGCGGACCCTGGTCTCCCACTCCATCGAGGAGCTGACAGGGTTTGCCAGGGAGCACGAGGTTGCCGTCGAGAACCAGTGCGGCCAAGAACTGCCGCCGGTCTACGGCGACCGGGACCGCCTGGTGCAGGTTCTCACCAACCTCCTCTCCAACGCGGTCAAGTTCTCTCCCCGGGGGGAGCGGGTGGTTGTGACGGCGGAGCATACCGCCAACTACGTGGCAATTTCCGTGGCCGACCGGGGTCGCGAGATTCAGTGGTCCGACCGGGGAAAACTCTTCAAGAAATTCCAGCAGCTCGACAACTCCGACCGGCGTCAGCACGGCGGAACAGGGCTGGGCCTTGCCATCTGCAAGGAGATCGTCGAGCACCACCACGGCAGGATCTTTTACAACGAGGGGGTCGGAGGGGGGAATGTCTTCACCTTCACGGTCCCCGTGTGCGAGGAGCACCCATGAACGACGTCAGGATCCTCATCGTCGATGACGAAGCGGACATCGCCCTCATCCTCAAACTCCAGCTGGAGGACGCCGGCTACCGCACCGCCCGGGCCAGGGACGGTCTCGAAGCCCTGGAGGTGCTGGCCCGGGAGCGCTACGACCTGATCCTCCTCGACATCCGCATGCCCCGCCTGGATGGGATAGAGGTGCTGGAGCGGATCCGGCGCGACTGGCCCGACCTGGTGGTGGTGATGATGACCGCCCATGGCAGCGAGGACATCGCCGTGGAGGCCATGAAGAAGGGGGCCGTGGACTACATCTCCAAGCCCTTCTCCTCCGACGACATGAAGAAGCGGGTGGAGCGGGCGATCCAGTACAACCGGACCCGGCTGGAGAACGAGCGGCTCCAGCGGGAGGTGGAGGAGGAGCGCCGCAAGATGGAGGCGATCCTCCATGGCATGGCCGAAGCCCTCGTGGCCGTGGATCGCCAGGGGCTCGTCATGAGCGTCAACCGCACGGCCGAGGAACTCTTCGGGGTGGCAGCGGCAGCGGTCTATTCCCACCCGGTGGAGGAGCTCGTCACTGCCGCCATCCCGGCGGACCGGCTCCCCTGCCGGGTGGTGCTCGCCACGGGGGAGCCGTGCCTCGACGTGGCCTACGACCTGCGCCTGCCGGGGCGGGTCGTGCCGGTCCTCTCCAGCGCCGCCCCCCTGGTGAACGCCGCCGGGGAGATGATCGGGAGCGTGGAGATCATCCGCGACATCTCGGCCCTCAAGGCCCTGGAACAGGAGCGGGAGGATTTCGTCAGCATGCTCTCCCACGACCTCAAGACCCCCATCACCGCCATCGTCGGTTCCATCGACCTGGTGAAGGAGGGACGGCTCGGCCCAGTGAACGCCGAGCAGAAGATGTACCTTGAATCCGCCGTGGAGAGCTGTGCCGAGATGGTGGACATGATCGACACCCTCCTGGACGTCCACCGCTTCGAGGCGGGGCGGATGGTGACGACCCTGGGGGACGAGGAGTTGGGGCCGCTCCTTCAGCGGACCGTCGACCGGTTCGAGCCGGTTGCCCGCAACGGAGGCCTTTCCCTCACTATCACCCTCCCCCACGAGCCGGTCACCTTCCCCGTGGATCGGAAGAAATTCGCCCGGCTCATCGGCAACCTCATCTCCAATTCCCTGAAATTCACCACCGACGGTGGCATCGAGGTGCGGGCAGAGGTTCTGGACGATGTCGCGACGGTGGCGGAGCGCATTCCCGCCGGCTCCTACCCGCCGGAGAGCCTCCCCCGGCAGGGGCGGTACCTCCTCGTGGCGGTGAGCGACACCGGGGCGGGAATTCCGGCCGATTCCCTCGTCACCATCTTCGACCGCTTCGTCCAGGCCCGCAACCGCAAGCTGGGAAAGGCGAGCGGTACCGGCCTCGGGCTTGCGTTCTGCCGCAAGGTCATGGATGCCCACCATGGGTTCATCTGGGCCGAGAGCGAGCAGGAGAACGGCAGCACCTTCCTGATGCTCTTTCCGCTGGGGATGGACTGACCACTACCGGGGGACTTTCGCCCATGAAGCTGCCCTACCAGACCATGCCTCTCAGAATCGTGGCTTACTACGCCCTCTTCGCCGGGCTCTGGATCCTTTTTTCGGATCGGCTGCTCCGGTTCATCGTCACGGACCCGGAGCGCCTAACGGATCTCCAGACGGCAAAGGGAGGGCTCTTCGTGGCGGTCACCGCCCTCCTTCTCCACGTGGTGATCCGCCGCTTCGTGGAGGAGGTGAACCGCAAGGAGGAACTCCTGAAGGAGCGCAACGAGGAGCTCTGCATGGTGGAGGAGGAGCTTCGCCAGCAGCTGGACGAATCCGAGTTGAGCCACCACGAACTCCGGGAGAGCGAGGAGAATTATCGGCTCCTCAGTGCCGAACTGGAGAAGCGGGTGAGGGAGCGAACCGCGGCGCTGGAGCGGGCCAACCGCGAGATGGAGTCCTTCAGCTATTCGGTCTCCCACGACCTGCGGGCGCCCCTTCGCCATATCGACGGCTTCAGCCGGGCGCTCCTGGAAGATTGCGCGGGGCAACTCGACCTCCAGGGGAAAGGGTACCTCACCCGGATCTGCGCCGCGGCCAACCGGATGGGGCAGCTCATCGACGACCTCCTCCAACTGGCCTCCGTGAGCCGCAGCGACCTGCAGCGGCGTTCCGTCAGTCTCAGCCTCCTTGCCCGAACCATCGCCGCCGAACTGGCGGGGACAGACCCGGAGCGCGACGTCTCCTTCACCATCGCCGAAGGGGTGAAGGGGGACGGCGACCCCCTCCTTCTCCGGATCGTCCTAGAAAACCTCCTGGGCAATGCCTGGAAATACACGGGGAAGAAGCCCCGCGCCGTCATCGAGTTCGGGGCGGTCGAGGGGGAGGAGGGGCGGGCTTTCTATGTGCGGGACAACGGGGTCGGCTTCGACATGGCCTATGTGGACAAGCTCTTCAACCCCTTCCAGCGGCTCCACGCCATGGACGAGTTCGAGGGGACCGGCATCGGGCTGGCAACGGTGCGCCGGGTGGTGGAGCGCCACGGCGGACGGGTCTGGGCCGAGGGGATGCTCGGCACCGGAGCTACCATCTATTTCACCCTGGGAGAAACTCAACCCCCTGCAGACGGCGACGAGGGATAGGCGATGGATGAAAAACAGCTGAGAATACTACTGGTTGAGGACTCCGAGGACGATGCCCTTCTCCTCCTGCGGGAGCTGAAACGGGGGGGGTACGCGGTGGAGTTCGAGCGGGTGCAGACCCGGTCCGCCATGAAGAAGGCCCTTGCCTCCCGGCAGTGGGACATCGTCATCTCCGACTACCGGATGCCGCGGTTCACCGCGCCCCTGGCCCTGGAAACCCTCAAGGAGAGCGGCCTCGACCTCCCCGTCATCATCGTCTCCGGCAAGATCGCCGAGGACATGCTCGTGGACGCCATGAGGGGCGGTGCCAACGACTACCTCATAAAGGGAAACCTGTCGCGGCTGATTCCCGCCATCGAGCGGGAGATCCGGGAGGCGGCGGAGCGGCGCATCCGGCGCCGGGCCGAGCGGGCCATCCGCCAGGGGAAGATGGAGTGGGAGGCGGCCTTCGATGCCGTTTCGGACCTGGTCCTCCTCACCGACCCCTACAGCACGATCATCCGCTGTAACAACCGGGCGATCGAGTACTTCAACGCCACCTATAGCGACATCCTTGGCCGGAACATTACCGAGCTCTTCTACGGAAGCCCCGATGCCGAAGAGAGCATCTTCTCTCAGTGTACCGATCTCAAGCCCGACGACGGGGATGTCCACTTCCCCAAGCTCACGGGATGGTACAAGGCCTCCTGCTTCCCCATGCACCCCACCGAGCATGAGCACGGCTTCGTCTACGTCATCGAGGACGTCACCAAGCGGCGGAAAATGGAAGAGGAGAAGGAGCTCGCCACCCAGGAGCTTCTCCGGAGCCGCCAGGCCCTCAGGGAGAACCTGGAGGAGGTGAAGCGGGCCAACATCGAACTGGGGCGCCTGAACGCCGCCAAGAACACCTTCATCGGCATGGCCTCCCACGAGCTGAAGACCCCCCTCACCTCCATCATCGGGGGCTTGCAGTTCCTTCTCCACTACAGCGGCCTGGCAATGACCCCGGAGCAGAAGGAGATGATGGAGTCGGTCTACGAGGGGGTGACCCAGCTGCGGGGGATCGTGGACGATCTCCTCTCCATCTCCCGTATCGAGACCAAGGGGTTTGCCGTCAACAAGCGGATGGTGAATCTCCTCACCGTCTGCCGGGAGGTGCGCCAGACGCTCCTCCTTCCCCTTTCCGAGCGGGACATCGAGGTCTCCATCGCCGAGGACACCTGCAGCATCCCGGCCGACGAGGGGTTCTGCCGGCTCGTGACGCGAAACCTCCTGGAGAATGCCATCAAGTTCACCGCGGACGGGGGACGGATCACCATCAGCGGGCAGCTCACGTCCCTGGACGACCTCCTCCCCCTAGCCGATTCGCTCCGCCCCTTCTACCGGGAGTTCCCGGCCACCATCGAGGGGCATCCCGCCTTCTACCGGCTCGACATCGCCGACACGGGTATCGGCATCCCCCCCGAGGAGCGGGTGAGAATCTTCGAAAAGTTCTACGGCGTCGGCGACATCGCCTACCACTCCTCCGGCAAGACCGGCTTCATGTCCAAGGGGTCGGGGCTCGGCCTCTCCATCGTCAAGGGGATCATGGACGCCCACGGCGGCATGGTCTGGGTGGAGCCGGGGGAGGACGGCACCGGGAGCGTCTTCTCCCTCCTCTTCCCCATGGACAACACCTGCGTCATCCCCCGCCGCGACGGGGAACGGTAGGCCCCCATGGCAGCCCTCTCGCTTCACGGCCTCACCAAGCGCTACGGCTCCCTCACGGCCGTGGACTCCTTCTCCCTGGAGGTGGCCCGGGGGACCATCTTTGCCCTCCTGGGCCCCAACGGCGCGGGGAAGACCACCATCATCCGGATCCTCACCACCCTCCTTCGCCCCGACGCCGGCACGGCCCACGTGGAGGGGTTCGACGTGCGGCAGCAGGGGCAGGAGGTGCGGCGCCTCATCGGCGTGGTCCCCCAGGACAACAACCTGGACCGCTACCTCACCGCCCGGGAGAACCTGGTGATGCAGGCCCGACTCCACGGCATGGGGCAGGCCGAGACCGGCCGGCGGGTGGATGAGCTTCTGGAGCTGGTGGGGCTCTCGGGGCGCCGCAACGACTTCCCCGACACCTTTTCCGGCGGCATGCAGCGTCGTCTCGTGGTGGCCCGGGCCCTGGTCCACCGGCCGCGGGTCCTCTTTCTCGACGAGCCTACCACCGGCCTCGACCCCCAGTCCCGCCGGGCCGTCTGGGAGTACATCGAATCCCTGAAGGATTCCATGACCATCTTCCTCACCACCCACTACATGGACGAGGCCGACACCCTCTGCGACCGGATCGTCATCATGGACCACGGCAAGGCCCTGGTGGACGGCAGCGCCGCCCAGCTCAAGGAGCGGATGGCCCACGCCCACCGTTACGAGCTCCAGTTCCGGGCCAACGCCGACCGCTACGAGGCGATCCTGGCGGGCTTTTCCTTTGTCCGGTCCCTCCAGCGGACCGGCGACCTCTTCCGTCTCTCCCTTGCCGGCGAGGAGTACCTGAAGCCCCTCATGGACGCCATCGGCACCGACGACATCCGCAAGGTCTGCCTCCGGGAGCCGACCCTGGAGGATGTGTTCATCGAGCTGACGGGGCGGGAGGTGCGGGAATGATGTTAACAGGCGCCTTTTCCATCTGGAAGCGGGACATGCTGGTGCTGCGCCGCAGCCTCTTTTCGGAGCTGGTGGCGGTGGTCGCCTCCCCCCTCACCTTCTACCTGGCCTTCGGCTTCGGTCTGCGGGGGTACATCGCCGACGTGGAGGGGGTTCCCTACACGGTCTTCATGGCTCCTGGGCTCATCACCATGACCGCCGTCACCGCCGCCTTCGACGAGAGCGCCTGGAGCATGTGGTTCCACCGCAAGGTTCAGCGGACCATCGAGGCCTACCGGGTCACCCCCATCACGGTCTACGACATCGTCATCGGCAAGATCATCTCCGGCTTCACTCAGGGTGCCCTCAAGGGGGTGGCTGTGGCCGCGGCCATCTTCCTCCTGACCGGGGTGCGGTTCAACCCGGCCCACCTGGCGGGATACCTCTCCTTCATCGTCCTCGGCTCCATGGTCTTTTCCTGCGCCGGCACCGTCTGCGGCACGCTTCTCGACAAGCCCGAGACCATCGGCAAGGTCCAGGCGGTGGTCATCATGCCCCTCATCTTCCTGTCCGGGGTCTTCTTCCCGGTCTCCTCCTATCCCGAGGCCCTGCGTTCCGCCGTCATGGTCATCCCCACCACGGCCCTCTTCGAGGGGTCGCGTCGGGCGCTCCTGGCGGGTGCTCTCGACGGGGGGCTCATCGCCATCCTCGCCGCCACCGCCCTGGTCGCCTTCGCCGCCACGGTGGCCATCTTCAACCGGAAGATGGCGGAGTAGCCCCGACCCTCCGCGGAGCTAAACTTCTTGTGCTGCCGACACTATTCATAGTACGATTTACCGGATTGCCACACGAAACGGAGAACCCATGGCCGAAGAATTCATACCCAAGTGGGTTGCCTGGGAAACCACCCAGAAGTGCAACCTCAAGTGCGTCCACTGCCGCTGTTCCTCCGACCTGACCTCCTCTGAGGGGGACTTCACCACCGAAGAGGGGAAGAAGCTCCTGAAGGAGATCGCCGACTTCTCCAAGCCGGTGGTGGTCCTCTCGGGCGGCGAGCCCCTGATGCGCACGGACATTTTCGAACTGGCCGAGTACGGCACCTCCCTGGGGCTGCGCATGTGCATGGCCACCAACGGAGCACTGGTCACCGACGAGATCTGCGCCAAGATGAGGAAGGCCGACATCAAGATGGTCTCCCTCTCCCTGGACGGAAGCAGTGCCGCAGTCCACGACGACTTCCGCCAGTGCCCCGGCTCCTTCGACGGGGTGGTGCGGGCCGCGGAGATCTTCCGCAGGAACGGCCAGAAGTTCCTCATCAACTCCTCCTTCACGAAAAGAAACCAGCACGACATCGCCAATACCTTCAAGGTGGCCAAGGGTCTGGGCGCCACCGCCTGGTACATGTTCATGATCGTCCCCACGGGCCGGGGAGAGGAGATCATGAACGAGCTCATCTCCAAGGAGGACTACGAGGAGATCCTGGAGTGGCACTATCAGCAGGAGAAGCTGGAGGACGAGATCCTCATGCGCCCCACCTGTGCCCCCCACTACTACCGGATGGTCCCCATGCGGGCCAAGGAGGAGGGGATCAAGTTCGAGCGCCGGTCGCTGACCTTCTCCACCGGCGGCGGCAAGGGGTGCATCGCGGCCCAGACCATCTGCCTCATAGATTGCTTCGGCAACGTGAAGCCCTGCTCCTACTTCCACCGCACCGCCGGCAACGTGAAGGAGACCCCCTTCCGGGAGATCTGGGAGAATTCGGAGATCTTCAAGGATCTGCGCAACTTCAAGGCCTACAAGGGGAAGTGCGGCGAGTGCGAGTTCATCAACGTCTGCGGCGGCTGCCGCGCCCGGGCCGACGCGGTGTATGGGGATTACATGGCGGAGGAGCCTTTCTGCAACTACGTGCCGATACGCCTTCAGAAGAAGGCGTAGGGAACGCGCTCTTTACGCCATCTTGGCGCCGTCCTCGTCACCCCGTTGTGCGGCGTAGCGCTGCTACGCCTCCGCCGGGGTTCCTGCGGGTGCACCAATCTGACGCAAATATCGCGTTCCGGGTTTTGAACCGGTTTAAAATTCCAAGGAGGATTTTTATGAATAATCGTTTTCTCGACGCCTGCTGGGGCAAGCCCGTTGACCGTACCCCCGTGTGGCTCATGCGCCAGGCAGGGCGCTATCTCCCCGAATACATGGCGGTGCGCTCCAAGTGCACCTTTCTGGAGCTCTGCAAGACCCCGGAACTGGCCGCCGAGGTGACCATCCAGCCGGTGGAGATCCTGGGAGTCGACGCGGCGATCCTCTTCTCCGACATCCTCACCCCGGTGGAGCCCATGGGGCTGAAGCTCGACTTCGTCCCAGGCCCGGTCTTCGAGAACCCGGTCCGGACCATGGCCGACGTGGAGCGGCTCAGGATTCCCAACCCGGAAGAGGATGTTCCCTATGTCCTCGATGCCATCAAGATCCTCCGCAAGGAGCTGGCCGGCCGGGTGCCGCTCATCGGCTTCGGCGGCGCGCCGTTCACCCTGGCCTGCTACATGGTGGAGGGGAAGGGCTCAAAGGACTGGGCCACCATCAAGCGGATGATGTACGCCGCCCCCGATGTCTACGCCGCCCTCATGGAGAAGGTGACCATGATGGACATGGAGTACCTGAACGCCCAGATCCGGGCCGGGGCCCAGGCGATCCAGATCTTCGACACCTGGGGCGGGGTCCTCTCCCCCACCGACTACGAGAAGTACGTCCTCCCCTACACCGTGAAGCTCATCAACGGCCTGAACCGCCAGAACACCCCGGTGATCCACTTCGTCAAGGGGTCCGGCACCATGCTGGAGACGGTGCAGAAGGCCGGCGGCGACGTCATGGGGCTCGACTGGCACGTGAACCTGGGGAAAGCCCGGGACACCCTCGGTGCCGGCATGGCCGTCCAGGGGAATCTGGACCCTACGGTCCTCTATGCGCCCAAGGAGGTCATCGAAGCCGAGGTGAAGCGGGTTCTCGACGAGAACGCCGGCCGCCCCGGACACATCTTCAACTTGGGGCACGGCATCCTCCCCACGGTGCCGCCGGAGAACGCCATCCACATGGTTGAGTGCGTGCACCGGTTGTCGCAGAAATAGGAAACGCGGAGAGAGTAATCGGAAAAGGGAGCGAAGCAGGCTCCCTTTTCCTTTTTCCCGTAGAGAAAGAGGTGTCCATGGAGAATCGCATCACCGACCTGGAGATCCACGTCACCCACCTGTCACGCACCGTGCACGAGCTGAACGACGTGGTCTACCGCCAGCAGCAGACCATCGACCGGCTGGAGGCGGAGCTGAAGGGGCTCCGGCAACAGGTTCTGGCCGAGGCCCCGTCGCCGGTGGGAAAGCCGGAGGACGAAGAGCCGCCCCCCCACTACTGACCGGCCAGCCGCCATGAACCTCCTCAGACTCCTCATCCTTGGTGCGGTGGTTTACGCCGCCTATGGGGCCCTCTGTTTCCTTCTCCAGCGCTCCCTCATGTACCCCGGCCGGGCCATCGACGTTGGCAGGCAGCCCCCCCTCTCCCCAGGCACGGTTCCCCTTCGGCTCGAAACGGGCTTCGGTAAGATCGAGGCGTGGTTTCTGCCGCCCAAGGGAATGGAGGCGGGGAGTAAGAGGCCGGTGTTCCTCTTCTTCCACGGCAACGGCGAGGTGATCGATTTTCTCCCCGATGAGGCCGAGGAGTTTCGGGCCATGGGGGTGGGGGTGCTGCTGGTGGAGTACCCGGGGTACGGGCGTTCGGAGGGAACGCCTTCCGAGGAGAGCATCACCGCCGCGGCGGTGGCGGCCTACGATGCCGTCATCGGCCGCAGCGACGTGGATTCCCGCCGGGTGGTCGCCTTCGGCCGGTCCCTGGGGGGCGGCGTGGCCTGCGCCCTCGGCCGAGAGCGTCCCCTGGCAGCCCTCATCCTCCAGTCACCCTTCACCTCCACCCGACCCTTTGCCCGGCGGATGCTCCTGCCGGGGTTCCTCGTGCGGGACGTCTTCGACAACCGCCAGGCCCTTGCCGCCTATCCCGGGCCGGTTCTCGTCCTTCACGGCATCCACGACGACATCATCCCCGTCGGCCACGGCCGGGAGCTGGCCCGGGCAGCCCGGCGAGTGCGCCTCGTGGAGCTTGCCTGCGCCCACAACGACTGTCCCCCCGACCGGGGAGAGTTCCGGGGGATCGTGGCCGGATTTCTCCGGGATGAGGGGATTCTCGAGCCTCTTACTCCTTGACCGGCCCGGGGTAATGGGGTATCTGGAAGGGGACGCCGCAAGACCGACCCTATACCGTTAACGAGGCGACCATGTCAGAAAAAACCGCCGTCCTCCTCCTGCAGATGGGGGGTCCCGACTCCCTGGACGCCGTGAAACCCTTTCTCGTCAACCTCTTCTCCGACCGGGACAT
Organism: Geobacter sp.; assembly: GCF_030834625.1. NCBI lineage: Bacteria > Pseudomonadati > Thermodesulfobacteriota > Desulfuromonadia > Geobacterales > Geobacteraceae > Geobacter > Geobacter sp. Next base: position 3,994 of record NZ_JAUQXO010000053.1, on the reverse strand, counting down.
CATCCGGATCGGCCCTTCCTTCCTACAGCCCTTCATCGCCCGGCTCATCGCCAAGAAACGGGCCCGGCCGGTGGAGCACAAGTACGAGGAGATCGGCGGCAAGTCCCCCATCCGGGAGCTGACCGAGGCCCAGGCCGGAGCACTGGAAGAGGTCCTGGGGGATGACTACCGCTGCTTCGTGGCCATGCGCTACTGGAAGCCCACCACGGTGGAGGCCCTGGCGGCCATCCGGCGGGAAGGAATCACCCGGGTCATCGCCCTCTCCCTCTATCCCCACTATTCCCGGGCCACCACCGGTTCCAGCGTGAACGAGCTGAAGCGGGTCCTGGCACAGGCGGGCGCCTCCTTCGACGTCACCTATGTGGACCGGTTCTACGACCACCCCCGCTACATCGAGGCCCTGGCCGAGAAGATCCGGGAGGGGCTCGACGCATTCCATCCCCTGGCCGAGGTGCAGATTCTCTTTTCGGCCCACTCGCTTCCCCAGTCCTTCATTGACGAGGGGGACCCCTACCTTTCCCACATCGAGGAGACGGTGCGGCTCGTCATGGAGCGGTTCGATGGGGTTATCTACCACCTGGCCTTCCAGTCCCGGGCCGGGCCGGTCAAGTGGCTGGAGCCCTCCACCGAGGAGATGCTGGAGCACCTGGCGGCCCACCAGGTGAAGAACCTCCTCATGGTCCCCCTCTCCTTCGTGTCGGACCACATCGAGACCCTCCACGAGATCGACATCGAGTACGCCATGCTGGCCCACAAGCTGGGGTACGCCAAATTCCGGCGCTCCCCCTCCCTGAACAGCTCCCCTCTCTTCATCGACTGCCTGGCGGATCTGGTGCGGAAGGCCGGGGAGTGAGCCGTGGCAGATGGTGAGATGAAAACCTGCGCGGTCTGCGGGGGGGTATTCACCCCAGGCCAGGAGCGCACCCCCTACGAGGAGGCGGGGGAGTGGCTGGCGGCCGAGCTCTGGAACGACGCCGGCACCCTCTGCCCCCAATGCCTGGACAACCGGGCTAAACTCGCGATGATGTACGTTATCGACAGGTGAATTGACCATGGAACAGACAACAATAGATGGAATTTCCCTCTCCCTGGCCGGGCCGGTGAGCCTCTCCCTGAAATGGGTCGGCCAGGATGAGCTTCTCCAGCAGCTGCTGGCCGCCTGGATGGTCATCGACGACCGGGACATCCCCTTCAACCCCCGCCTCATCGGCAAGCCGGGGGTGGGGAAGACCACCCTCGCCTATGCCGCGGCAAGGCGCCTGGGTCGTCCCGTCTACCTCTTCCAGGCCACCATGGATACCCGGCCCGAGGACCTCATCATCACCCCGGTCATCGGCCCCGACGGGAAGATCCAGTACGCCGCGTCGTCCCTGGTGTCGGCCATGGTCAAGGGAGGAGTCCTCATCCTCGACGAGGGTAACCGCATGAGCGAGAAGGCGTGGGCGTCCCTGGCGCCGCTCCTGGACGACCGGCGCTACGTGGAGTCGATCATCACGGGGCTGCGGGTTCCGGCCCACCGGGATTTCCGGATCGTGGTCACCATGAACGAGGACTCCTCGACTTTCGAGGTCCCCGAGTATATCCACTCCCGCCTCCAGCCCCAGATCTTCATCGACTTCCCCGAGGCCGACGAAGAGCTCATGATCCTCAAGGAGAACCTCCCCTTCGCCCCGACCCGCATCCTGAAGTACGTGGTCGACTTCCTCCAGCGGGCCCACGCCGCCGACGAGCTCTACTCGGTCCGCGACGGCATCAACATCGCCCGCTACGCCCTCAAGATGATGGCCGCCACCGAAAAGGACGCCGCCGAACTCCTCCCCCTGGCCGTTGAGCGGGTGCTGGGGGACGAGGCGCTGCGGTATCTGAAGTGAACGGATCTACGGTGCCCTTCGGAAAAATGTTTGCCTATAGGAATGAGTTGGTCTATTTTTCTTAATCTGTTTTATTATATCGCCCTTGGCAGTACGCATGCCCTAACCTGATCACAGGTATGCCGATTCCAGGGGCTTTTGATTATTGAGGGATGAACTAATGACATGCCTCTGCAAGATCCCTTCTGATATGGCCGTCAACCTTGGCTTCGACGCCATCCTCGATATCTTATTTGTCTTTTCATCCTACGTGGACGGCTTTCTGTTCCCTGACAGGGCCTGTCAGAACGACCAAGCCGAAGCCGAGCTACCGCTCGATATGGGTTAATCCGATGCAGCACGGAAATCATACATCCAAGGGCATCGTCTCATGGCCGGAAGATGAACGGCCACGGGAGCGGCTATTGTCGCGGGGCGCGCAAGCGCTGACGGATGCGGAGTTGGTGGCGATCCTTATCCGTGTCGGCTTCAAGGGAACCAGCGCTGTTGAACTTGGACGGCAGTTGTTGCAGCAATTTGGTTCACTGCGGGTGATGGTGGAAGCGCCAGTAATCGCGCTGCTGGACGTGAAAGGATTGAAAGGAGCTAAGGCGGCGCAGTTGCTGGCGGCAATGGAAATTGCGCGGCGCGTGGCTATTCCCACCAAACGGAGCCAGTTGGTTATCAAGAGCACGGTAGCGGCGGCCGAGTATTTGCGCGACCGGATGCGGGGAATTTCTGAAGAGCACTTTCGGGTTCTTTATCTGAACCGCCGAAATGCGCTTCTGGATGACGCCTTGATTGCTCAGGGCTCGGTGGACGCAGTGCGCCCGCCTCTTCGGACCATCGTGGCGCGGGCGCTTCAGGTGAACGCCTCGGCCTTGATTGCTGCCCATAATCACCCGTCCGGAGCTGCCAATGCGAGCGAATCGGATCGTCTGCTGACCCAGGACCTGATAGCCGCTTGCCGTCCGATAGGCTTGAAACTCCTTGATCATGTAGTCGTAGGCGAGGAGGCGACTTTCAGCTTCGCCGACTCCGGCCTGCTGGATGAGCTTGAGTTGCTGTGCATGGCGCCAGCGACTTCTACACGTCAACAACGAATCGCAACACTCCCTGAACTGATGCCTGAAAGGCCCTTATGAACGACGAACAACGACTTGAAATTATCCGGCTGCTACAGCAAGGGGAAGAACTTTCCCCGGAATGGGCGCGTATCCTGTTCCCGCCGGAGAAGCGCGAATATGAACTGGTCTATCACGGGAAGGAGCGCGAGGAGGACATCCTCGCCGATACCCTTGCAGTGCCGCTGCAAAAGGTCCGCACCTTTGGCCGTAACGGCGATGGCTGGCACAACCACCTAATCTTCGGCGACAACTTGCAGGTGATGAAAAGTCTGCTGGAGCGGAAGAAAGCTGGCCAGCTCCGTAATGCTGATGGCACTGACGGTGTGCGCCTCATTTACATTGACCCGCCATTTGCGACTATGAAGGAATTTCAAGGAAGTGCAGACCAAAAAGCATATCAGGACAAAGTGATAGGAGCGCGTTTCGTTGAATTCATCAGGAAGCGCCTTGTACTGTTGCGGCAATTATTAACCCCTGATGGCGCTATCTATGTCCACTTGGATTGGAAGAAAACTCATTATGTCAAAGTCGTAATGGATGAGGTCTTTGGAGAAAATCATTTCCGCAACGAGATTATCTGGCATTATCCAGGAAGAGAGATGCATATATCGAATAAGTTCAATGCAAAGCATGACACTTTGCTGTTCTATGCCAGATCAAAAGAAACCCAAATCCGCATGGATCAGGTGGCTATTCCTTACGACAGAGACGAGCGATTGAAAGGATTGCGAAGAAAAGTCCATCTTGATACAGATGATCGGGAGTGGGTCTGGGAAACACGAGGGCAAGCAGCTGGCCAAGAACCTTACAAGAGATACTTGGACGAGATCATAGCAAAAGGACGGCCACTTAGTGATGTCTGGTCTGACTTGCAATTTGACGTATCCTGAAGACAATGGACACTCCCACTTGGTAAACTACCGAGAGGGAGGGGAACATGAAGAAGCAGCAACGTTACACGCCAGAGTTTCGAGCAGAGGCGGTCAAACTGGTAACAGAGCAAGGGCTGTCCCAAAA
>NZ_JAUQXO010000052.1:0-4270 GCF_030834625.1 Geobacter sp. | reverse complement strand
CAAATCAACTACGTCCGCTCCGTCCTTCCGACACTATCTATGAAGAGAACCTGGCCCGTGAAAGACTTCGTCTTTATTGGGTGACTCCTCCCCCTCGATAGCCCTTCAATGCACCTCATGAACTTTCTCGTTCAGCCATATCTTGATCAGTGACTGATACGGGACGTCACGACTGTTTGCAGCAATCTTGATGCTTTCCAATAATGATATCGGCAGCCGCAGGGAGATGGATTGGGTCGTCGGTTTCAGGTTGGGAAGCGTCACCCGCTGGGACTTCGACCAGTCCACGTAGTCGCTGGAATCGTGGTTTTCCCAGAAAGCGCGCTCTTCAGCTTCATTGGCAAATGTCGGCACGTTCTTACGTTTCCTGCTCATAGATGGCACGCTCCTTTCTATGCATATCCCGAGCTGATATCACGCGGATCTTGCTGCTGTTGAAACGAAGGGTGAAGGTGATGTGCAAGAATCGACCACCGTCGGTTTTTCCCAGGGCGTGAAAACGCGGCTCATTGTTGCTGTGCCGGTCATCGGTCAGCACGAGGAGCGGATCGTTGAAGAAAACCTGCTCCGCATCGGCCTGGCTTACCCCGTGTTTGTCGTTCTTGCGGCCGTTGCCGTCGTCCCAGTCGAAGCCGGTTATCCGCATGAAATCAATCATTATTGTATATTATCATAATATGCATTTGCTGCAAGCTCCAGTTTTCGGAAAACCAAACGAAACTGCCCCGCTGGCAGAAGCCGGCGGGGCGGATGGGAAGAAATGGATACGGGGTGGTACTGGTTGGCGGCTGCTTCAGGGATCTATCCGTAATTTCGATGAGCAGGCAGGAAGTTAGTCAACAAATCAACTACGTCTCCCCTCCGTCCTTACCTTGACGGAGCGCACTTTGTACTGTCTCCAGCTCCATGGACTACAATCTAATCACTGCGGCCCATGCTAAAGCGTGCCGTGGTCGCCACCAGCGTTTCCGACGTATGCTTCAAAAGCCCCACCGTGTCTAGCACTTCACGGGAAACGGTTTCGACGGTCTGGGTCGCCGCCGAGGTCTCCTCGATGCTGCGGGCAACATCCTGGGAGACAGTCGATTGCTGGTTGATGGCAGTGGCGATATTGGTTATCTGCTCGTTGACTGATTGAACTGTCTCATCGATCCGGCAGAAGACCTCCTCGAGCCGTCGCATGTGTTCGGAAGCGGCAGACACCTCTCCCGAGGCGCTTTCCATGGTCCTTGCGGTCGTGGTGGCATCTGCCTGGACCGCGACAATGCGGCGCGATATCTCTGATGTGGCCTTCACGGTCTTTTCGGCAAGGGCCCGCACCTCATCGGCGACCACAGCAAAGCCCCGGCCCATTTCTCCGGCCCGGGCAGCCTCAATGGCGGCATTGAGGGCCAGAAGGTTGGTCTGGTCGGCTATGTCCTCGATGACGGAGACTATTTCTCCTATCTCGGCAGCACTCCCGTTGAGCTTGAGGACCATTGCCGACAGACCGTTGGTGGCGTCGTGGAGCCTCCTGATGGCCCCAGTGGTATCGGCGGTTGCCGAGCGGCCGCTCCGGGCAGCCGTTATGGCCTGGGCCGAGTGCTCCGATACGTTCCGGGTCCCCACTGCGATCTCGTCGATGGTCCGACTCATCTCCTCGACCGCCGTTGCCGCCTGACTTGCCTGAACACTCTGCTTCCCCAATTGGGTAGCTGTCAGGAGCGCCCCGGCTTCGAGGCGGCTGACAACCTGGGCAACCTCCCGCGACGAACCTGCCGTCAGCTCCACCAGACCCCGCAGGGAGCTCACCGTACCGTTCAAGGCTCGACAGAGCTCCCCCACCTCGTCCCTTCCTGAATCACAAACCGACACGCCGAGGTTTCCGCCGGCCACATCGCTGAGCGATGCCACCACCAGCGATATGCGCCGCGAGATGCTCCGCAACACGGCGACGGACACGATGATGCTGATGAGCACAAGCACGCAGACTCCGCCGATGGTGATGTACTTCTTCTGCTGAAACCCGGATATCCGAAGGTTAAGCAGCACGTTGAGCTCGTCGAGGGTCTTCTGCCACAGGGCTGCCGACCGGTCCAGGGCAGCGAGGGCACTGGCCTCGAAATCAACACCGCTGATCGACGGTTGCGGCCCGGCAATGATCTGCTTTTCGATGGATTCTGCCACCGTGTCGGCGGCGGCAAGGGTCTCGTCCAGCAGTGCCCCCACCTTCGGCTTAAGGTTACCCGCACCATTATTGGTGTAGGCAACGCCCATCCCCCGCTTCAGTTCGCTGGTAGTGAACCGGAGCTGCCCCAGGAGCACCACGAACCTGGTCTTTGCGTCCGGCGTGAGGTGCCCGGCAACGAGCGATTCCCTCGCATGGACGATAAGCTGGAACAGGATGTCCTCGATGGCGGGAAGCTTGAGCAGCGTTGCATCCATGGCATAGTAGCTGTCGAGATCAGGGTCGAGGATGAGATTTGAGGTGTCTCCCACCTGCGAAATCAGCGCCTGAACGCTCTGGAATGCAGCCCCATAGGCCTCCCCATTGCCGGCCTTGCCGTCGAGCCCCTTCCAGGAGGTAAGGAGCGCTTCGTACTTCTCCCTGGTCTTGAGTTTCCCACCGAGATCCTCCTCGACGGTTGCAAGTTCCTTCAGTGCCGATTCGATGCGCTCCCTGGCGCCGGTCTCGCCCGCCGAACCGGCATTGAGATGGTATTGGGGAACATTGACAAGGAGGAGATGCAGCGGCCGCAGATAGCGGTTACCGAAGATCTCCTGGCCGGCAAAGGTGATGGCTATGTTCTTCTCCGCCACCAGCAGGTAGAGGAGAATCCCGATCGGAATCATGAGTGACCCGATGATGACCGCAAATTTGCTCTTCATGCTTGCATTCTGGAACATGTTCATTGCCCTTACCCTCCCCGATTCTTGGCTAACCTCAAAGAAAACAGAAAAGGCAGCGGCCGCTACCCTCTGGGGTGCGCCGCTGCCTTCGTTGGCAGAGTGAATAAACCATCATGTGTCAGCTATAAAGTTCTTTTCGGCTGGAGGACTCAGAGCTTTAGGAAAATCTGTGCATAAACATCACTTAGGGGAAATGCATGGACATCATACCTATTCCAGCAGTTTCTTCTTCCGCCCAGGCTTCTGCCTCTTCACCGTCCGCATCAGGGATAGTTCCAGCGATTCGAGAAACGAATCAGCCCCTAAAGCCCGTCCCGTCCGCTCATGGCTGCGAATTTTATCCGCTTCCTCTTCGTCGGCATCCGAAAGGAACAGCTTCCAGTCTCCGACCATTTCCAAAAGGGGAGAGACCTTGACAAGAATGTCATCCTTGCCGACGGCATGGGCCTTGGCGCTGCTCCACCTCCAGGAGTACGGATCAGGGGCAAGATGTGCCCGCACAGGGTTCATCTCAATGTATTTGACGGCTGCGAGAAGATACGTCTCGTCCATGGGAAACGACGAAAACCTCCCCTGCCACAGATGTCCCGTCCATTTCTGGCGCCGATTAATCATGACGGAATACCGGCGGTGCGCTTCGCCAATCGCCAACCTCAGTCCCTCTTCCGTTTCGGGAACCGCAATCAAATGGATATGGTTTGGCATGAGGCAATAGGCCCACACAGCGACGTTGCACTTCCGGCACCACTCGGCCATCAAGACAAGGTACGCCTGGTAGTCTTCATCACGGAAGAAGGTCTCCAGGCGTCGGTTTCCCCGTTGAGTGATGTGGTGGGGAATCCCAGGGGCAATTAAGCGAGCGATTCGTGGCATGCGGAGAAATTACTCTTGGCCGAGACCGCCGTCAAACAATAAATGAGTATGGTGTCCCTGTATTTTCCTTGTCCTTGGGCATGCTGCGGTCGGCGCCGAGCGCAGCAAACAGCTCCAGACTGCTGTTGGCCCTGAAGGCCTCGGCCATGCCCATTGCGCTGCTCGCCGCCTCCTTGATCGAGGCGAACACGCCGGACGGATCAGCGGCACCGATGCCGCCGGCGACGAGCAAGGGCGTCAGGCGCAGCAGTGCCCATTCGTCGACGCTGAAAGTTTCTTGCTTAGCCATGATTGATTCCTTTCTCAAAGTGGATTGGCGACCTGACGATTCGGCGTGCGAACCCCCAGAAGGGTCAGACCTCAACCGCGCATACAACAAATCAACTACGTCCGCTCCGTCCTTCCGACACTATCTATGAAGAGAACCTGGCCCGTGAAAGACTTCGTCTTTATTGGGTGACTCCTCCCCCTCGATAGCCCTTCAATGCACCTCATGAACTTTCTCGTT
>NZ_JAUQXO010000051.1:0-8677 GCF_030834625.1 Geobacter sp. | reverse complement strand
GCGGCGGCGGAGCAAGAATCGTGGACAAATTTGTTGAGCGTAAAACCACGCTCAAAACTGGGGCAGCGCCGGTCAGCTGCGCGACCGGGCACCACCTTAAACTCGACGGTTTATTGTCTTGACTATAGGGTCCACTCAACCTCCCTCTCGGTAGTTTACCAAGTGGGAGTGTCCATTGTCTTCAGGATACGTCAGTGTTTAGGCTACCGGACACCCTATGAAGTCATACGGCATGCCCTGGGTGGTGCACTTGCAAATTGAATCTGCCCCCCACAAACCTTCGTCTCCGTTTGGCCGGAGCGGCCAAACAGCAAAAGTTCCTTCCGGCGTAGTTATGCTTGCACGATCAATATCATCTGTAATCTGGTCACCTATTGAATGTATATGTCCAGATGTCTTTTCGACAAAAATAGGATAGAACTGGTTGGGTCGGGCACCACGACGTGCGGTAGGTTCCCGTCGTCGCAATCCAAGCCATTCAATTTCACGCCCAATCTGCGCCGAAGCAGAACGTGACTCATCCAACATATTCTGTTCGCCAAGCTGAACTTCAGATGCCCCAAGACGAACGAAGAAGATAAACTCTTCTACACGAGAAAATTGTCCAAATCTCGCAACTCCTTTGGCGCTTATTACCGATGTCACCATTTCAATATTAGCCTCCGGAAACGTCTGCTCCAGCAACAGTCCGAGCCTTAAATACTCCTTCTCGTCAATAGTAACAATCAGTACCGAATCGGCAGGATTAAGCAGTTTCCTGGCAATCTTGAGCCTGCGCTCCATGAAGGCGAGCCACTTGCTGTGCCGGTAGAGGTCTTCCGACTCCACGTAATCGTTGTTGTATTTCCAGTCTTTCGCGCCGGTATTGTATGGGGGATCGATGTAGATGGCGTCTACCTTGCCCCGGTGGGTGTAGGTCAGTGCCTCCAGCACATGGTAGTTCTCGCCGTTGATGACCGTGTGAAAGGGCTTGTCACCACCCCGCTCAACCTTGCCGGTGCTCACGAGCCCCGGATAGATGTAGTCCCGGAATTCCGCCACAACCACCAGATCATCAACCGGAATATCGCACGTCTCTGGCCCGGCATCGCCGGACAATTCCAGATGAGCGACCCGCTTCCCTTTGGCCTTGGTTGTACCCCTGACCAGCCACAACCGCTGGTCCCCCTTGGCAGTCGAACCACGCTCCGGGAGAACCCGTACCTTGTCACCCTTGCGTACCGGACGCCGGGGCAGCTCCACCACCTCGGGGCGGTGCCGTTCAAAATTCAGCCCAAAGGCAAGACGCGACGACAGCGCCTTGAACTCCCGTTCCAGGTCCATCCCCATCTGGGGGTCTTTAGCCTTGGCTTGTGTAATGAGATCAGTAAGTCGTGACACTTCAGCTCCTTCATGCATGTCAGATTTGTTCGTGATAAATGAACGAAGTGTTTGAGTCCAAACCGCAATCACGTGCGATGATGGGGCACGTGCCATTCATATCAGAGCAGGCATCCCCCCTCCGAATTCAGAACAAGTAACCACTGTTAAATATGCTATTTCCTATCGCCGGTCAACCGGGAGAAACCTGATGCGCTTGTCTTCACTCACTTCGAAGACATTGGCGAAAACAGGTTTACTGTCAGCATCTCGCCTTTCAGACGGAAACCGGTTATTGAGGCTAGGCACAGACTTGACTGCTCTGATGAGAACTTTATGGCCGTGCCACATGAGGGTGAAGGGGAATACGAGGGGCTGAATTGCCTACCCAAAAAAGGAGAAGAACGAAAAAAGGGCCAGATCAGATCTGGCCCTCGTACTTTCTTGGAGCGGGAAACGGGATTCGAACCCGCGACTTCAACCTTGGCAAGGTTGCACTCTACCACTGAGTTATTCCCGCGAAAAATGTTTCCGTTATATAGCAAACGAGATTTTCATCGTCAACACTTTTTTTCGCATCAATGAAAAACGAAGTGGGGCTCGCTCCGCTTCAGGCGGCACTTCGCGTAGTTACGGCAGCAGCGCTTTCGTCGATGATGAGCCCGTCGCGGAGGTGGATGGTCCGGTCGGCGTAAGTGCTGTTATCGGGGTTGTGGGTGACCATGACCACGGTCTGCCCCTCGTCGTTGAGCCGCCGAAAGAGTGTCATGACCTCTTCGCTCGTCTTTGTGTCCAGGTTGCCGGTGGGCTCGTCGGCGAGGAGGATCGGCGGCTTCTTGACGATGGCCCGGGCAATGGCCACCCGCTCCTGCTCGCCGCCTGAAAGCTGGTTGGGGAGCCGGTCGGCCTTGCCGGCAAGCCCTACCCGCTCAAGGGCTTCCCGCGCGGCCTCCACCTTATCCGCTTTTTTCATTCCGGTGATGGCCAGAGGGAGCATGACGTTCTCCAGGGCCGTGAGGTACTGGATGAGATGAAACGACTGGAAGACGAACCCGAGGTTCTCCGCCCGAAAGTCGGCGAGCCGCTCGCCGGGGAGCTCGTAGAGCTTTACGCCGGCCATCTCCACGGTACCGGCGGTCGGGTGGTTCATGCCGCCGAGCACCGACAGGAGCGTGCTCTTCCCCGAGCCCGACTGCCCCATGATGGTGACGAACTCACCGGCTTCGATGGCGAGATCGACCCCACGCAGGGCCTCGACTGTTTCGTCGCCGCTGATATAGTGCTTCCTGAGGTCAGTTATAGTTATGAGTGACATTGCTGCTCCTGTTTATCCGTTTTTCCGGTCCCCCGGTCCCCGCTTTACAGCGCCCTGAGCGCTTCCGTCGGGTCCATCCTGCTGGCGTGGAGGGCCGGATAGAGGCTGGCCACCATGCCGACAATGAGTGAAAGGGCTATCGAGCCGGCCATGACGGTCGTATCCCAGACAAGGGCCGCATCCTTTGTTTCCGCCATGAACGGCAGGGCGAGCTTGGCGCCCCCCATGCCGGCGGCGTAGCCGAGAACACCGGCCAGCAGGCTCACGAGGGCCGCCTCCAGGAGGATAATGCGGATGATGTGGCTCCTGCGGAAACCGATGGCCCGGAAGACGCCGATCTCGGTGGTCCGCTCGGTGACGCTCCCCATCATGGTGACGAAGACGATGAGGGAGCCGATGAAGATGACGACACCCGCCACGGCGTAGGCGAAGCGCTTGAAGTGATCGAGAGCCTGGAGCCGCGATTCCACCACCTGCTGGATGGCGGTAACCTTCGCCTCGGGCAGCTTCTCGGCGATCTGCACCACCATGTCGCCGATGGGGCAGCCGGAGCAGAGGGCCGCCACTTCCACCAGGGTGATCCGCCCTTCCTTGCCGAGGAGCTTCTGGGCTCCGGCCAGGGGCATGAAGACGAGGGAGTCGTCCTGGGAGCCGGTCTGCTCCAGGACGCCGGCCACGGTGAACTGCTTCCCGGCAAGCTGGACGGTGTCCCCCGGCGTCAGGTGGGCCGTGTCGGCTGCGGCGCTTCCGAGAAGGATTTCTCCTTCTTTTTTGGGGGCTTCTCCGAATATTCTCCACCACTGCTTCATCTTCAGTTCTTTGTCGAAGTCGACCCCCACAAGGAGTGCATCCCGGTCGCCGAGGCGGACGCCGCCGAGGACTTTGGGCGATACAGCAAGGATATTCTTGCTGTTTTTGATGCTGGTGATCCTGGCCAGGTCTTCCTCGCGGATCTCCCGCTGGTCGAAGGTTACCCGGCCGAGGCTGATGCCGCCGTAGCTCATGGAGAGGTCGTTGCTCTGGGGCATGATGAGAATGTTGGCCCCGAACTCGTCCATCTTCTTGCCGATGTCACTGGACATGGAGGCGGTGAGAGTCACCAGGGTCACGATGGTGGCGATCCCCACCATGAGCCCGACGGTGAGGAATGCCATCTTCGCCTTGCGTCGGCGCAGGTTGTTGATGGAGATGGTATGGAGTTTCATCGGATTCTCGTCTCTAGAAGTAGCGGGTACCGGCCTTGAGGTCGGCCGCGCTGATGACTACGTTGCCCCCAGCGAGCCTGCTGGGAAGATAGGAGGGGTTGCATCCGCCGACGGCATGGGGACCGATCCGGTTGGTGCCGAACTTCATGTTGCACTGTTTGCAGACCATGAAGGCACCGTCCTGGGCGTATCCCTTCTTCTCCTTGAAGCAGACGTCGCAGGCGTCAAAGGCAGTCTTCACGGTACCGTCGGGGGCTTTGACCACAAAGAAGGCGATTTCCTTACCGCCATCGGAGAACCTGAAGAAACGGGCCTTGCCATCGGATACCTTCGAGAGGGGAATGTTCACCACACCCCCGGATGCCTTCACCTTCTCGGGGCCGCCGAAGCCGGGAAGGGAAAACGCGGTGACCGTTCCGGCAATGGCAATGACAACAAGCAGGGCACTTGCCCAGTGTTTCACAATACTCTTTGCAGCTTTTCCGCTCATGATGACTCCTTCTTTCATGTGGTTGATTCGCTGGGCCCGCACATGCGGCTCAGGGTAAGTGTCGCCTCAGGTATGCTATTGCCGGGGGCCGCAGCATCCACCGCCGCACCCGCCCCCCTGCCTGGCAGCAGCCAAGCTCTTGCCGGTCATGGTTGCATACTGATCGGGGGTGAGCACCTGGGTGATGCTGCTGCCGTACCCGCTGCCGGTGATCCGCTCGGCGATCGCCTCCGGCCGAACAAGATTCGAATCGTAGCCGACTACCACCTCTCCACCGCTCACGTTCACCTGAACGGAAGCGACCCCTTTTGCACCATTGAGCGACTGTTCGATCTTCGCGGCGCAGCTACCGCAGGTCATCCCGTGGGCGCGGAGGATTGCAACCGAATTGGCCGATGCCTCAAGTCGGACGGAAAATGCGAATACTCCCACAACGACGATGGCCGAAAGAATCAGCAGTGTATTGATGACATTTCTTTTTTCGAGCATGGCGTTCTCCTTGTTGTGCACGGCGAATTCATGGGTATAGTTATCAAGCTCCGTGCCAATTGAACAAAATCCTTAACTGACTGATTTTTATACATTCATTTATTACAAACGGCAAACCTGGACTCAAGGTGAGGAATACTGTCCAGAGGCTTTGGGGACTATTCTACAACCGCTGCTGGTCGCCTTATGTTCGGAGAAAAGGAACGTTCGGCGATCCACGAAATTGCTGTTGACAGTGCCTGAGCCTGTCGGTATATGTGTGCACCGTCATATCAAACACTCAAGGAGTACCGCAGATGGAATGGCTCGCAGACCCCCAGGCATGGATTGCCCTGGCAACCTTGACCGCACTGGAAATCGTTCTCGGAATCGACAACATCATCTTCATTTCTATCCTGTCGTCCAAGCTGCCGGCTCACCAGCAGGAGAAGGCGCGCCTCACCGGCCTCGGACTGGCCATGTTTACCCGCATCGCCCTCCTCTTCTCCCTCACCTGGCTCATGGGGCTCACGACACCGCTGTTCTCGGCCCTTGGCCAGCCCATCTCGGGGCGGGATCTGATTCTCATCGCCGGCGGACTGTTCCTGCTGGCTAAAAGCACCATGGAAATCCACGACAAGCTCGAAGGGGAGGTAGGCCACTCTTCGGCCAGGGCCGCGGCCTCCTTCGGGGGCATCATCTTTCAGATACTCCTGCTGGATATCGTCTTCTCCCTCGACTCGATCATCACGGCCATCGGCATGGCCAACCAGCTTGCCGTCATGGTGCTGGCGGTGGTCATCGCGGTGGGCTTCATGATGCTCTTCTCCGGCAAGATCAGCTCCTTTGTTGAGAAACATCCCACCATCAAAATGCTCGCCCTCTCCTTCCTGATCCTGATCGGCGTGGCCCTCATCGGCGACGGCTTCGGCAGGCACATTCCCAAGGGGTACATCTATTTCGCCATGGCGTTCTCGGTGGGCGTAGAGATGCTCAACATGAGAATCCGGGCCAAGGGAAAGCCGGTCAAGCTCCACCAGCCCTATGTGGAGGATAAAGGGTAGAACGGTACACATTCTCCCGCTCTCTGGTACACTGTGACGTAACGACACCGTTACCGGCGGGATTCCATGAAAAGGATCTTCATCTGGCTTGTCTTTCCCCTGGCGGGAGCACTGCTCTTCTGGGGGGCAGACGCCCTTGTGATGACGTACCGGGGCACCTGGTCCGCGGCGGTATGGATATCCGCCAAGAGCATTGCCCTCCCCGTGGCCTGCGGCACCGCCTTCTGGCAGATGGTGAAGCTCTTCTCCTGCCAGAGCCGCCTCATGACAGCAGCCATGGCCATGGCAACCGGCATCTGGGTGTCCGGTCCCTTCTACTTTCTCCTGTTCCACCTCTCCTTTGGCGAGCGTCACATGTCCATGGGAGAGATGCTCTTCCACATTCTCCTTTTCCCCCTTGCGACACTCACGGTTGCCCTGTTCAGCGGCTCCATCGGAGGGCTGGTGATCACCTCGGCGCTGCTGGGACTCCTGGGCACCGGGTGGTTGGGGGTTCCTGGACAACCAGACATCATAAAAAAAGGGGATGACCCACCGGCCACCCCCTCTGAACACCGCTGATTCTAACTTCTCCCCTACTTCACTTCATACCAGAATTTGGCACTGCGGACCTTGCCGTCCTTCACCTTGAACTTGCTCATGACCCCATACTTTCCCTTTTTGGAAAGATCGAAATCCGCGCCGAAGTGCCCCTGCATGGCCGTAAGGGCCTTGGTCTGGTCCGCCTTGTCGGGCCCCTGAATCTTCAGGTTAACCTCACCGGCAGTGATTGCCTTGCCGGTCTTGGCATCCTTGAATTCGACCGCTATGTGGTGGGTCTCCTTCATCCCCTTGGGCAGCTCCATCTTCATGGCCTTCATGTGCTCGGCCATGCTCATGACCTTGAAGGTGGCCTTTACGCCGTCGACGACCTCCTCATGGGCGACGTCACCCTTGTGCTCCATGTGCGAACCATGTTCCATCTTCATACCGTGCTCGGCCGCCATGAGCGCCACGGGGGCGGCACAGGCAAAGGATGCTGCGGCAATGATGACTGCTAGTTTTTTCATGTTGGATCTCCTTTTGTCGTTAGTCGTGCGCCATGATTGACTGGAATGCACGGTTCAGTGTTTCATGCCCGAGTACACGAGTTTCCCCTTCTTCAGATCGCGCTTCTTCATCATTACGAAGATCACCGGCGTCATGATGAGGACGTGAATGGCCGATGATATCATCCCGCCGATCATGGGGGCCGCGATCGGCTTCATGACGTCGGCGCCGGTGCCGCTGGACCACATGATCGGCACAAGGCCCATGAGCGCCACCGCCACGGTCATCAGTTTCGGCCGCAACCGCAGCACCGCACCCTCGTAGGTGGCGTCGTAGATATCCTGCTCCGTCACTGGCCCGACCATGAGCTTCTTGTCCAGGGCCTCGTGGAGATAGATGACCATCACGACACCGGTCTCCACCGCCACGCCGTAGAGAGCGATGAAGCCGACCCAGACCGCTACCGATATGTTGTATCCCAGCGCCGACACCAGATAGACTCCGCCGACGAGCGCGAACGGCACCGAGAGCATGACCATGCTCGCCTCCAGGGCCGAGTGAAAGGTGAAATAGAGCAGGATGAAGATGATTACCATCCCGGCCGGGATGAGGACCTGGAGGCGCTTCTTGGCCCGGACCTGGTTCTCCCACTGCCCTGACCACGAGACGTAATACCCCGGCGGAAGCTTCAGCTGCTTCTCGACCACTGCCTGGGCATCCTTCATGAAGCTCCCCATGTCCCGCCCCCGGACGTTGAGAAAGACGATGGAGCGGAGGAGTCCTCCTTCGCTTGCGATTTCCGGCGCTCCGGTGGAGAGCTTCAGCTTCGTAACCTGCGCAAGGGGCACCTGGGTCCCTCCCATGCCGGAAACGAGGATGCGCTGGATGGCGGGGATGGAGTCGCGGTAGTCCCGCAGGTACCGGAGACGGATCGGGAAGCGGGTGCGGCCGTCGACGGCGGTGGTGAGCATCTCGCCCCCCAGGGCCGTGGATATAACCTCCTGAACGTCGGCCACTTTCACGCCGTAGCGGGCCGCCGCCTCCCGGTCGATGTCTATGTCCAGGTAGTTCCCACCGGTGACCCGCTCGGCCACCACGTCTGCCGCGCCGTTGACCCCTTTCAGGATCCCCTCCGCCTGCACCGCCAGATCCCGCAGAACGTTCAGGTCGTTGCCGAAGAACTTGAGCCCCAGGTCGGTCCGCACACCGGTGGAGAGCATGTTGATCCGGTTGATGATCGGTTGGGTCCAGCCGTTGCGCACCCCGATCTGCTGAAGCTTCGCGTCCAGTTCGCTGATGATGTCGTCCTTGGTGATGCCGGGGCGCCACTTATCCTTCGGCTTCAGGATGATGATCGACTCGAACATGGAGACCGGCGCCGGGTCGGTGGAGGTCTCGGCGCGCCCCACCTTGCCCAGCACGTGCTCCACCTCGGGGTGGCTCTTGATGACGGCGTCCTGCACCTGGATGATCCGCTTCGCCTCGGTGATGGAGACGTTGGGAAGGGTCACCGGCATGTAGAGGAGCGACCCCTCGTCCAGCGGCGGCATGTACTCGCTCCCAAGTTTCATGACGAGCGGCACGGCGACCAGCAGCGCCACGACGGTGAGGGCGATGACCGTCTTCTTCCAGGTCAGGCACCACCGGATCACCGGCCCGTAGAGCCGGATGAAGAAGCGGGAGACCGGATTGGCACTCTCGGGGGGCATCTTGCCCCGCATGAAGAAGTACATGAGTACCGGCACCA
>NZ_JAUQXO010000004.1:0-1700 GCF_030834625.1 Geobacter sp. | reverse complement strand
GGTCTATCCGTACCAGTCCGGCGGGACCTCGGTGAACACCAGCTACTCCGCGAGCCTCAGCACGAGCAGCACGGGATGGAAGGAGATCGACGTCACCTCCATCGCCCATCGGATGAACGGCTACGGCTGGATGAAATTCCGTGTCACCCCCACCTCGAGCAGCCTCTACGTTGCCGAGGGCGCCTTCCTGGTCCAGTAAGGGAGGTGTAAGGTGACCAGAATCAAGCGAACCGAATGGAGAAACGAAATGAAGCGCATTGTAATTACCCTCTCCGCGCTCCTCGCCATGGCCGTCCCGGCCATGGCGGGGCATGTGTCCACGATCGGGACGGGCACCTGCGGCTCCTGCCACCGGACCAATCTCATCACGCAGCACGGCGGCTTTGATGCCCCCGTCTGCCAGACCTGCCACGACAGTACGGCAACCGCCGTCAAGGACACCATTGCCAGTGGTGTGGCGGGGCAGCCCTACACCTGCTCCAACTGCCACGGTGCCGAGTCCCACGCACAGAAGCACCCTGACTACGTGGCAAATTTTTCCACGTACAACGGTGTTGAGCCGAAATACGGCACCACGGCATGGACCGCGCCGACAAGTTACACACCGGTAACGCCGGCCGCCAAGCCCTACCAGCTCTGCGTCAAGTGCCACTCTTCCAATGGCTTGGGTGCCACAACCAACGGCATGTCGGCCATTGTGGGCCCCTCTGGACTCAACCTGACGGATCAGGCCTGGGAATTCAGCCCCAACAACAGGTCTGCCCACCCCGTCATTGTTACCCTCAACAACCAAGTTGGCTCCCCCGCCCCGCGTGCCCTGAAAGTGGCTGAGATGAAGGCGCCGTGGACAAATGTGGGAAATCAGGTGATGACCTGTGCCGATTGTCACGATTTTGTCGAGACAGGTCCGCAAGGTTCGGGAATTACGTGGTCTTTGAAGGGGACGAACAAGGCATGGCCCTATACGGTGGCTGGGGTGAGCAGCGGCACCTTCCAGTCAATGAGGAGTAACTCCACATCGTTTTGCTGGAACTGCCATAACTTTTCCGGCGCGGGTGAGGTTCACACCACCGGTGACCATGACAGCGTCAGATGCGTCGACTGCCATATCCGGGTGCCCCACGGTGGCAAGGTGTCGCGTCTTATCGGGACAGCCACTTCCGGCCTCCCGGCCCGCTACTCGGGCGATGGCAAGGGAGGGGCGATGCCTCGCGTCACCGCTTTCAAGAAAGCAGCTTCGGGTAGTTACAGCGAGTCCAGCTGCAGCACCAACTGCGGTGAGCATGGTCCCATATCAGGTGGTGAGACCTGGTAGGGAATCGAGTTTGATGGAGAAGAGAATGGCCGGGGGAGTTTTCCCCCGGCCATTCTTAGATGCTCGAGGTTACTGAACAAACACTGCCGGCCATTGAAATTTGAACGAGAAGGAACAAGAGATTTGTTGTTCTGAAATCTCAATAGAGGTCATCGTGGACGAGCTCCATCACCACTCGAGGCGGCAGATATAGTGCCGCCTTTATTGTATTTGTTGCAATGTGTGTTGAAAATAACTAATATGCGAGCCTCTTGCAAAAGGCTTGAAAGTTGGCGGCCAGAGGCCGCGTGCGGTGAAATTTTCACCAGTGTGCAGCATTAAGCAGAGCCTCTGATCGTTTTCATCGGCATTTATCCGGAATCCGGGCGCACCCCCCCCACGGATT
>NZ_JAUQXO010000050.1:0-4459 GCF_030834625.1 Geobacter sp. | reverse complement strand
TGAAACCTCAAATTTGACGCCTTGTGGAATGAGGGTTTTGGTAGCGCCCGCCCACGTGGGCGGGCGAGGATTGAAACGCGTGAGCGACCCGCCGAAGTAAGGGAGACGTTATGTAGCGCCCGCCCACGTGGGCGGGCGAGGATTGAAACGGTAGTATTATCGGAGGATGATTCCCGCCACGCAGACACAGCAGAGGGCAATGAAGAACAGGATAACGGAGATGACGGCAACCGTTTTGAATAGCATGGGGGAATGACCTCGTACTGCTTTTTCTTTACTAATCGGTGCGGGATGCCTCAAACTTTAATTTATTTTACGGGCAGTTATATTAATTTACGGAGGATGGGCATGGAAGTTCTGGAGGCAATTTACACTCGCCGCAGCGTGCGGCACTATACCGACGAGCCGGTGACGCGGGAGGAGGTTCTGGAGATTGTCCGGGCCGGCTCCTGGGCTCCGTCGGGGCTCAATAATCAGCCGTGGCGGTTTGTCATTGTGCGTGACGGGGAGAAGCGCAGGGCCATGGCGGGGCTGACGAAGTACCGGCACATCCTGGGAGGGGCGCCGGTTTCCATTGCGGTCTTCTGCGACCGCACGGTCATGTACAACGATACCAAGGACCACCAGGCCATGGGGGCCTGTCTCCAGAACATGCTCCTGGCGGCCCATGCCCTGGGGCTCGGGGCCGTGTGGCTGGGGGAGATTCTGAAGAGCGCGGAGCAGGTTCGGGAACTGCTGGAATTGCCGGAGACGTTGGAGTTGATGGCGGTTGTGGCCGTGGGGCGGCCGGCGGAAGGCCTCCGCACGGGCAACCGGAAGGACCTCGGCGAACTGATCCTGAAGGAAGTGTGACGTGGGGGCGCTGTCTGCCGCGCCCGGTCAGATTAATTGTGGATTTTCATCCTTTATTTCTTCTCACACCCTGAAGGCCCGGCTTCCCTGTGACCCCAGCCAGCCGAAGAGTCGCCGCGGCATCTCGTCCAGCGGCACCACCTCGTCAACCCCACCCCGTGCAATAGCCTCCCTGGGCATCCCGAAGATCACGCAGCTTTTTTCGTCCTGGGCAAAGGTGTAGGCGCCGGCGTCGCGCATCTCCAGCATGCCGGCGGCGCCGTCGTCCCCCATGCCGGTCATGATGATGCCGACGGCGTTTTTCCCCGCGCGGTTGGCTGCCGAGCGGAAGAGGACGTCCACCGATGGCCGGTGGCGGCTGACCGGCGGGCCGTCGGAGATCTCGGCCACGTAGTTGGCCCCGCTGCGTGCCAGGAGGAGGTGCCGGTTGCCCGGTGCGATGTAGGCATGGCCCGGGAGGATCCGCTCGCCGTGCTCCGCCTCCTTTACGCTTATCCGGCAGAGGCTGTTCAGCCGCTGGGCAAAGGTGTGGGTGAAGGCTTCAGGCATATGCTGGGTGATGAGGATGCCGGGGGAGTCGGGGGGCATGGCCACGAGGAACGATTTCAGGGCCTCGGTGCCTCCGGTGGAGGCGCCGATGACAATGACCTTTTCGGTGGAGGAGAAGGTCCGGTGTTCCACCGGGAGTACGGCGTCGGCGGTGTTCTTGCGCTCCACGGAGAGGTGGACATGGGGGAGCGGCTGCCTGATCCTGGCCCTGGCTGCGACGCGGATCTTGTCGGTGATCTCCCGGGCGTATTCCTGTATGCCGCTGCTGATGTCGATCTTAGGCTTGGTGACGAAGTCCACGGCCCCCAGTTCCAGGGCGTGGAGCGTGATGTTGGAACTCTTCTCGGTGAGAGACGAGACCATGACCACCGGCATGGGGCGGAGGCGCATCAGCTTTTCGAGGAAGACCAGCCCGTCCATGCGGGGCATCTCCACGTCGAGTGTCAGGACATCGGGGTTGAGGGCCTTGATCTTTTCCCGCGCCACGAGGGGGTCGGGGGCTACTCCCACCACCTCCATGTCGGTCTGGTTGTTGATGATTTCCGTCAACAGGCTCCGGATGAGGGCGGAATCGTCGACAATGAGAACTTTGATGGGGCGATTGTCCATGGTCATCCCCCGATAAACAGCGCGTCGGCGGTGCCGTTGTTTCTGATCTGCCTGACAAAGGCGCGGCCGGTTGCCGGCGCGAAGTAGACCTTGCGGGGGTAGACGTCCCCCACGTCCACCGCCATTACCGGTATCTCCCGTTGTTCCAGGTAGCGCAGGGCGAATTCGGCGTTGCGCTCTCCCACGTCGGTGACGCCGTTGATGACCCGGCCGGCGCCGAAGACCTTTGCCTCCAGGTAGGGAAGCCGTCCCCCCAGGTGTATCAGGTGGGTGATCAGCAGTTCCATGGCGTGGGTGCCGTAGCGGGGCGACGGGGCGCCGGCCGCCGCTGCCTCGCCCGGGAGCATGTAGTGGTTCATGCCGCCGATGCCGCTTACCCGGTCGCGGATGCAGACCGAGACGCAGGAGCCGAGGACCGTGACGATCATGGTGTCGCTGTCGGTGGCGTGGTATTCCCCCGGAAGGATCTTGACCGCCGGCATGTTGAAGGTCCGGTCGTAATAGGAGTTTTTAGCGAAGTATTTGCCGGTGTGCATGGCTCCTCCTTCCTGACTACCGGGCGCCTTGCAGCGGGGCGTAGACCGTTTTGCCGCGGACCTGGAGGAGGTTTGCGGCGTGGTGGAAGCTCTCCGAGTGGCCGGCAAAGAGGAGCCCTTCGGGGTGGAGCAGGGGGACGAATTTCTTCAGGATTGCGTACTGGGTCTCCTTGTCGAAGTAGATCATCACGTTGCGGCAGAAGATCACGTCGAAGGGTCCCTGCACCGGCCAGCGGGCATCGAGAAGATTGACGCGCGTGAAGCTGATGAGTTTCTGCAGCTCGGGCCGCACCCGCACATAACCCGCCTGGGTGCCCGCACCCTTGAGGAAATAGCGCCGCAGCAGTTCGGCATCCAGCTTCTCGACCCGCTCCACCGGGTAAACCCCGCGCTCCCCCGTCGCCAGCACATTGGTGTCGATGTCGCTGGCGACGATGGTCACCGGCGGCGTCGTCGTACCGAAGGCCTCGCAGGCGGTGATGGCGAGGGAATAGGGCTCCTCGCCGGTGGATGCGGCCGAACACCAGATGCGCACGGGCCGGGTGGCCAGGGCGAGCATGTATTTTTCGAGAATCTTGAAGTGGTGACCCTCGCGGAAGAAGGAGGTGAGGTTCGTCGTCAGGGAATTGACGAAGGTCTCCCACTCCTTCTCGTCGCCCCCTTCGAGCAGGCGCAGGTAGTCGCGGAAGGAAGCCAGGCCGAGGGCACGCAGGCGGCGCGCCAGGCGCGAATAGACCATGTCGCGCTTGATCGGCGCCAGCGAGATGCCGGCGTGGTCGTAGATCAGCTTGCGGACCCGGTCGAAGTCCTCCTGCGTGAAATGGAACTCACGCTGGGGAACGATGGAAGGCACCTCGATGCGGGGCCTTTCTGGTGTTGTCGCCATGTTTTCTACCTGCCACGGCGGCGCGCCTCTGGCTGCGCCAGCCGCGAATGTCGGGGTTAGGGCTGCCGCCTAGAATTCTTCCCACTCTTCGTCGTCGCCGGCGGCGTGGGGCGGCGGTATCTGCTTCTGGCGCGGCGCACTGCGCGGCTTCTCCGGACTCGCCAACTGCCGCGGCTCCTGCAGCGTCCGCAGCGGCTCGCCCACCGCCCCGCCTTCCGCCAGCTTGAAGCTCCCTACCGCCTGCACCAGACCCCGCGCCTGTTCCTCCAGGCTCTCCGCCGCCGCCGCCGCCTCTTCCACCAGCGCCGCGTTCTGCTGCGGCACTTCGACCATCTGGCCCACCGCCTGCGTCACCTGCTCGATCCCAGAGCTCTGCTCCCGGCTCGCGCTCGTGATGTCCGTCACCAGCGCCGCCACCCGCTGGAACGACGTCACGACGTCGTCCATCGTGCTGCCCGCCTGCTGCACCAGCCGCGCGCCGCCTTCCACCTTGTCCACCGACTCCGCGATCAGCGCCTTGATCTCCTTCGCCGCCGTCGCACTCCGCTGCGCCAGGTTGCGCACTTCCGTCGCCACCACCGCGAAACCGCGGCCCTGCTCGCCCGCCCGTGCCGCTTCCACTGCCGCGTTCAGCGCCAGGATGTTCGTCTGGAACGCGATGCTGTCGATCACCCCGATGATGTCCGCGATCTTCCGCGAGCTGTCCTGGATGTCGCCCATCGTGCTCACCACCCGCTTCACCATCTCGCCACCCCGGCTCGCGATCTCGTTCGAGCTGTGCGCCAGCTCGTTCGCCTGTCGCGCGTTCTCCGCGTT
Organism: Geobacter sp.; assembly: GCF_030834625.1. Taxonomy (NCBI): domain Bacteria; kingdom Pseudomonadati; phylum Thermodesulfobacteriota; class Desulfuromonadia; order Geobacterales; family Geobacteraceae; genus Geobacter; species Geobacter sp. The sequence goes on along the minus strand of NZ_JAUQXO010000050.1, from coordinate 211 downwards.
CTGCTTCACCGTCGCGTTCAGCTCTTCCATCGAGCTCGCCGTCTCTTCCAGGCTCGACGCCTGCTCTTCCGTCCGCGACGACAGGTCCTGGTTCCCCGCCGCGATCTCCTTCGCCGCCGTGTTGATCGCGTCCGTCGCCTCCTTGATCCGTCCCACTACCTCCCGCAGCCTCTCCACCGTCGTGTTCGTGTCGTCCTTCAACTGACCGAAG
>NZ_JAUQXO010000049.1:0-7511 GCF_030834625.1 Geobacter sp. | reverse complement strand
TCTGGTAATACAAGCGTTGGCTGGAATCACTTTTGTGGTAGCAGCTTGGAAATCAGATCGTGCCCTAGACAAAAGTGGAATTGGCGACCCAGAGAGATTCACCTTCTGGAACGAGATAGCAGGCATATCATTCAATGTATTTCTAATTGCATGGTTGATCAGCGTATCAATTTTGCTCTTCAATCACTTCAGGTCACGAAAAAGTCATGAAACGCAACAATTATGGCAACCATCGAATCGTGGTCTGTGGCTGCCACCGCTATTACTGTTTATTGGTTGGCTGGTTTGCATCCTTTGAAGTCAATTCATACACTGCCTAGCCCCAACGGGTACTTCCAGGGGACTGTCGCTATCGCGCCAGCCCCTGAAGCTCAACGTTGGGCCATACAAGCCATTCGAGGACGGGGTTATCAAAGTCATAAGTGACAGGGGAAACACAGCATGACTACAGAAATCAAAGTATCCCAGCCGGATTCGACAACTTCCGTTGATCTTTGGAAGTTCTTCGAGGAAAGGGGCAGTAAGCTAAAAGAATCGATGTTTCAAGTGGTCACTTGGAATCTTGGGCTGGCCAGTGCGGTTGTGGGCTTTGCTGTCACCAAAGGTTTTGAAGAAGGCCTGAAAAGCATTGCACATCCTCGAGTGCTTGTAAGCATGGGACTCATTGGCCTTGCCCTTCTTGTGCACGCTGTAATAGTAGTCCGCGACTACGGCAGGCACATCAACCGCACATTTGCACGCGCCGACGCCGCGCGCGATGGCGAATCGTCGCCGCGCAACATTTGGAACGCGGCGAGGGGAGCTGACAGTCAGCATCTACCACCTGTATGCTGGCATCTCCTTATTGTTGTAGGTCTTTTTGCAGCAGCCTTTGCGATAATCGTTGTTTTGGGTCTCTGCACCGGGCTTCAAAGCCAACCACCAATCGCCCAACCCGTCGCTGCAGGGGACGCGCCAAAAGCCGCGCGCCCCTGAGCTTGCACGTTGGAAATAGGGCGTGATAGCATAATTTGATTGCACCATCCGTCTCTCCTTGCTATTCTTTTCCCATGAACAAATCACACCGCAAGACCCTTGAAGCCATTTTTGCCCAGCCGGTTCCCGGAACGTTAGAATGGCGTCGTATCGAGTCGTTGTTCATTGCACTGGGTGCACAGACTATCGAGGGGAGCGGGTCGCGGGTTCGCTTCGTTTTGAACGGCGTTGTCGGCACGTTTCATCGCCCGCATCCGGCAAAGGAGGCGAAACCCTATCAGGTGCGCGATGCACGGACTTTTTTGGAGAATGCGGGAGTAACACCATGAGCACGATGACTTACAAAGAGTATGCAGCTCGAATCGAGTACAGCGAGGAAGACGGTTGCTTTATTGGTCGGATCGCTGGAATCAGGGACGTCATCGGCTTTCACGCCGAATGCGTCAAGGAGTTGCGCGAAGCATTTCAGGAGGCCGTAGACGACTATTTGGCAACGTGCGAGAAACTGGGCCGAGCACCGCAACGGCCATATTCAGGAAAACTCATGTTGCGTGTTCCTCCCGAAGTTCACGCTCGCGCTGCCATGATGGCCGAAGCGCACGGGATGAGTCTCAACCAGTGGGCAACGGACGTCCTTTCGAAAGTGTCTTGAACTGTTCCTACGGGTACTTCCAGGGGACCGTCGCTATCGCGCCGGCCCCTGAAGCCAAACGTTGGGTGAAGCACCTCATCAGTCCCCACCTTGACATATGTATAAAATATGTATAGCATTTCCCATATGAAAATCACCTTCGATCGGAAGAAAGCAGCTTCGAATTTCAGAAAACACGGCGTCAGGTTTTCCGATGCAGAATCCGTGCTTTTTGATCCTATGGCCTTGACCAGCGAAGATGAAGATGCCGAAGGTGAACAACGTTTCGTTTCCATCGGCACAGATGCCACAGGTACAATTCTTGTGGTCGTTTTTGCCTATCGCGGCGAAGAAGTCCGGTTGATTTCAGCTCGCCGTGCTAGTGCCAAAGAGAGGGCTTACTATGAAGGCTGAATACGATTTTTCTAAAGCAAAACGTGGAGCGGTGGTCCCGCAGGCGGGGAAAACCAGGATTACCATTTACCTGGACGACAGCGTCATCGAAGAGTTCCGCGCACGCGCCGAGTCTTCCGGGAAAGGTTATCAGACCATGATCAATGATGCTCTCAAGGAATATCTTGCCAAGGGTACCGACACCCTTGAAGAAACGCTACGCAAGGTAATACGGGAGGAAATGGGGCGGGCAGCCTGAAATGACGCCCGCCCCAACTGTAACTTCCAGGGGACCGTCGCTATCGCGCCGGCTCCTGATCTCAGGCGTTGGGCTTCAAGATTTCCTCCAGAAAGCTCCTTGACCGCTATCCGCTTTAGGCGTACATTTTATCTATGTTCCAATTCATTGAATTGCATCCGTTCGCATCAGTTCGGGATAGATACTTGGATGATGAAGAGTTCATTTCCCTTCAGGCCTATTTGGCAGTCAATCCTGATGCGGGTGATGTCATCCCCCGCTCGGGCGGCTGCCGTAAATTACGATGGGCTGTACAGGGACGCGGCAAGAGAGGTGGTGTCCGGGTTATCTGAGGTGGTGTCCGGGTTATCTACTTTTTGAGGCTTACTCAAGGACAGATTGTCCTCGTCACCATGTATGCGAAAAACGTCCAGGAAAATATTGATCCAGGCTTACTGAGCAAATCAAGGAGAGTTTCAATCATGACTAAGTTGTCTGAAACCGAACTGGCATCGTGGGAAAAGACCCGCGACTTGAATGCAGAGCTTCTTCAGGCGTTGCATGAGGCCAAGCGCGGGCAGTGGTCCAGAAAGACAGAATTTATTCCCCAACCGGATGGCACTGTGCGCCGAGTTGTCACGAGGCGCGACGGCACTGTTGAAAAGGACGAGGTTATTTCCTCCGAGAGAGCCCAGGTGGCCCTTGCTCGGGCTGCAACTGGTCTCTCTCAGTCAGCCTTCGCCAAACTTCTCGGAGTTTCCGTCAGAACGCTGCAAGAGTGGGAGCAGGGCAGAAAATTACCATCAGGGGCTGCTGCAACGCTTCTCAAGGTAGCTACTCGACATCCAGAAGTGCTGCAGGAACTGGCAGCATGACACATTGTCCAACTCCGCACTTCCAGGGGACCGTCGCTATCGCGCCGGCCCCTGAAGCCTGACGTTGGGCGAGAAAAAGGAAAAGACCCAAAAGGCAGAAAACTAGGGAATTTTAAGACTGATTAAGGGGATGCTCTTTCAGCCACTCACGGAGGGCATTGTTAATTCTTGTCTGCCACCCTTTACCTGTAGCCTTGAAAGCAGCCAAAACATCGACATCAAAGCGGATTGTCTGTGACTCCTTGGTTTTGCCAGCGGGGCGTCCACGCCGGACGACGTGAGCACCTTCCATAAGGTCTGCTTTTTCGAACCATTCATCGGTGAGTTCCGGAGCATCGTCCGGATCAACGAAGATATTTTTTGTACCGGCTGATTTCGCGGTCATTGGCGTACCTCATTGAGATTATTCGTCGGGCCTCATTCCTTGGAGTCCAGACAAGAACCACGATCCGGTCATCAAGGGTTCCGACGGTTATGAAGCGCTTCTCTCCATAATCAAAACGATCATCGGGAGCAGTAAAATGAAGACCCTGAAAAACTTTCCCAGAATCAGCAAAATCAAGACACCGCTCCAGCAGAGTCTTATCCCTTTTAGCTGTATCGAACTCGATGATCATGGATTAAATGTAACAACAAAAATTAGTAGAGTCAACCGGTAATCCGAAACAGGCGCCCAACGAGACGGGTAGAGACGGACGGCTGCGCCGCCGCTCATTCTGAATGCGTTGGTCCTCGCGATCCCACCCTTGACCAGTGATATCAATAGTGATACTTTGAATTTATGGCTACCCTTGCCGACTTGATCGAAAAAATGCGTGAGAACCCCAGTGGCGTCCGCTTCGCAGACCTCTGCAAGGTTTGCGATCATTACTTCGGGCAGGCACGGCAAACAAGCGGAAGCCACCGTGTCTACAAAACGCCGTGGATTGGTGACCCGCGCGTAAACATCCAGAACAGTAAAGGGTACGCAAAAGCCTACCAGGTCAAACAGGTACTCAAGGCAATAGAGAGGTTGGAGATCGAACATGGCACGGAAAGATGACAAGTATACCTACCGGGTTACCTGGTCCGAAGAAGACGCTGAATACGTTGGCCTTTGCGCTGAGTTTCCAGGACTCAGCTGGCTTGCTCACTCTCCCGAATCGGCCCTCAAGGGCATTCGCAAGGTTGTCGTTGAGGTGGTAGAGGACATGGTTCGCAACGGGGAGCAAGTCCCAGAGCCACTATCTACCAAACATTTCAGCGGCAAATTCATGGTTCGTGTTCCGCCGGAGGTGCATCGTCAGCTTGCAATAGAGGCCGCCGAAGCCCGCGTGAGCCTTAATCGACTTGCAAGTGCAAAACTGAGCCACTAGCCCAACCTCCACTTCCAGGGGGTCGTCGCTACGCGCCGGCCCCTGAAGCCTGACGTTGGAAGCAGCGCACTCTCCCCTTTCCCGTGCAATGTCGCTTGACGATATTATCCCTTCGCGATAACATTGAAACCATGATCAAGTCCTTCAAGTGCAAAGAGACCGAGAAGCTCTTCTACGGACGGTTTTCAGCAAAATTGCCGCAGACAATCCAGCGGGCTGCGGTAATGAAGCTGAAGATACTTAACGCGGCCAGTCTCCTCGAAACACTCCGTGTCCCACCGTCGAACCACTTGGAGGCTCTTTGCGGCGACAGGGAAGATCAGTACACCATACGTATCAACAAACAGTGGCGAATCTGTTTCGTGTGGCAGGGTAGCGATGCCCACGACGTTGAGATCGCCGACTACCATTGAGAGGTCATCATGGCAAAGCGCGATTTTCCTCCCATTCATCCTGGTCAAATTCTCCTTGCGGAATTTCTTGAACCCTTGGGAATCAGTCAGTACCGGCTTGCAAAAGATATCGGAGTAACTCCCAGGCGTATCAATGAAATTGTTCATGGCCGCCGGGCCATCACTGCCGATACCGCACTACGGCTCGGACGGTATTTCAACATGGAAGCACAGTTTTGGCTCAACCTGCAGTCACACTACGATATGGAAGTTGCCTTGGAAGCGCTTGAGGATAGGCTGGAAAAGGAAGTGCATCCTCTTTCGCGGGCAGCCTGATTTCCAACGGGTACTTCCAGGGGACCGTCGCTACGTGCCGGCCCCTGAAGCCTGACGTTAGGAGCAACTGGTGGACATGAAGCGCTGGCTCGACACTCTACTATCCGAACTGCAGACTGAGTATCTCAAGTCCGCTGGATATCGTAAGCAAGGGCGCACGTTCTCTCGTTCACGTTCCGGATACACAGAACGTTTCAATGTTCAGGGCAGCTCATGGAACGGCACGGGCGTCAAGTGGCGTTTCTATCTTAACGTAGGTATCGAGTTCAATGATGTCCCGCCCGAGCTTTACTGGTCCTACTTTTCGCACACACATTGGGCTGCACGCGCAGAAGCTCTCGTGACTGATGCGCCTTCTGACTGGAACTACGACTCGAACACTGATCGTGTTGCCCTAAAGGCACTTCTAGCGCAAACCATTTTCGCTGCCAGTCGTACCCTTGAAGCACGCTCAGCAGATCTCCGAGCCGAATACCTCAACAAGCATTACGCTTCACGCAAGAGTGTCGGAACCTAACTCTTACTTCCAGGGGACCGTCGCTATCGCGCCGGCCCCTGAAGCCAGACGTTAGGAGAGGGTAACTATGAAAAAAATTGTGATGTTATCTCTGTATGCTTTCTTTGTGGTGCTATGTCCACAGGTGACAATGAGTGCACCTCTTAGCTTTTCGACATTTTCAGCATCAGGGATTGAAATTTTGCCAAATACCGACGGGGTTGCATTTAGTCTTTCGTCTTTCGGTAACGAAGGACCAAACCCTATTACGTTAGGCACATTTGACCCACACACTGGGGATATCGTAAACGGTGATGCAGTGTTGGTTGCATTTTTGAATTTAGGGACAGCCCCGCTAACCCGCCTAAACTTTCTTCCCGGATTGTCTGTTGACCCTTCAAAACCATTTTCATTTGGTGTCGTCGCAAGTGGAATGATACTTCCAGCGGAAACCAGTCCGTACCTCGGTTTTGGTATAGGCCCTCAATCTTCAAATGCGCAGTTTGGAGATAACGGAACTTTTTATCTTGGTTTTGCGTTATTCACATCGCTTTCGCAATCAATCATGGATGTTCCAGGCCTGACGATTCCTATAGATGTTGAAATTGGGGAGGGAACGCATTTCATTTTCCCGATAGTCAAATCATATTCATATATTGGCGGAGCGGCACAGGCGACAGCTTTGGCCGCTGATCCAATTCCTGAACCGGGCACTTTATTTCTATTATGTTTGGGTATTGGGGTAATGCTTGTAGCCGTACGACTCAGAAAGCCTAACGAACGGCCCGGAACGTAGCGATGGTCCCTGAATCCGGACGTTAGAAAAGATAGGAATGAATTCATGGGTGAAGTAACCGAACGAAAAGCAAACTGTGTTCATTGCGGCATTGATATTCCGGTGGAACATAGCGGACCATGCCCTTCATGCGGAAAAGAAGGAAAAACCGTAAAGCTAACACTACACGAGTCAATAACTATTCACAGCTCTCTGAGTTGGGAAACGCGCAAAGAATACTACCAGAAACACAAAGGAGCATTATTAGTAGTGGTAGCTATCACGGTGCTTTCGCCTTTTCTGGGCTTGGTGATTGTAGGGCCGATTGGGGTGGTGGTTGGTTTGGCTCTCGGCGGAATTTCGTACTATCTTGGGCCTATAGCTACAATAAAGGTTATTGAAAAAACGAAAGGCCATGCCTAACGGGTACTTCCAGGGGAGTGTCGCTATCGCGCCAGCCCCTGAAGCCTGACGTTGGGGTTCCTGACCAGCAACAAGAATATTGGGTTAAAAACTCATCAACGGCAGTGGTGGCGCAAAATGCCCCACGGCACCCGTCAGCGGCAAGGTTGAAATTCGGTGGCGCGTGGCATTTCGCACCGGCTGCGGTGGTGGTTCAAGAACTGGCGGTGTTGCCCTTGCGTTGTGGCATCAGCGGCCGTGACTGCGGTGGCGATTCAGGCAGTCAGCACAATCAGCAGGTTTCGGCGGGGCAGACGGTAGTGGACCGCTACGGTGAAACGGCAGAGAAAAATCCGGCAGGGTCAGGCGGCGGCGAGTCCGGCAGTTTCGCCCAAGTCAACAGCAGGTCTCTCCGTTCACTGGCAGAGGCAGCGCAACCACCACACACATTCCAACTACCGCTTCCAGGGGACCGTCGCTACGCGCCGGCCCCTGAAGCCGAACGTTGGAGGTTATCGTGTTTTCGAGAATTAAACGTTGGTACAACGGTGAGACAAAGATACAGGAATTTGAGAATGATCCTGATAGTTCAGTTTTTGTAGTGCCAGCCATTTTCACTGAATATCACTGGACAGCTAACATA
>NZ_JAUQXO010000003.1:0-24585 GCF_030834625.1 Geobacter sp. | reverse complement strand
TGACGCCTCGGATCGCCTCAAGAGCAACTTTCGTCTTGTACTGACTGGTGAAGCTTTTGCGCTTCCGTTCACTCATTGCCTGCTCCTTTTTATCGCAGGCACCATCTTAAACTATTGTCCTGAAATTGGGGTCCACTATAGCGATAGTGATTTCATGTGCAAAGAAATTAACGTAAAAAGGTTGATAGACCACAGGTGCTGATATTTTGATGCCTCGCCACATAAACTCCCACTTGCGCTTACTCTTGTCCAAGATTGCTTTGATGATCTGAAGATCAACCTGTTCGTATATCACCCGTGCGTCTGGGTCCTCAGGAGTATTAGTTGCCATCTGCTGAAGGACCATCTTGGGTATGATGATATTTGGTGGTGGGGAATCCATGGCAGCCACAAGGCCAATACCGTTTATTTTTTCATCAGATGCTATCGTTTCAAAAGTCTTAGACATAGCTTTTACAAAATTCGGGTTCTTTTCTGCCTTTCGCGTTGCATCGTAGACATTTCGTGGAATCACAACTCTATCCTGTCCTTTTTGGACTATAACCTCGTCGGTCTTGACTTCAACAATGACCTTGTTGTCGACAGACAAGGTTCGTTCATAGATGTAGTTGCCGAGCACTCCAATCACTACCCCGAGCAGCACTTCCTTTGCGAAGAGGTTCTTTGAGCTCGTATAAACCGCTCGAATTTTGGCTCGAAAGCTTCCTGGCCCGAGTGCTTCAACTACTATTTCAATCTCATACCCACAGTTCAATGTGTTATTTGCAGCTTTTGCAGCGTCTGCGAGCGAAACCAGTGTCGAGGCTAGCGTATAGGCGTTAATACGGTTGTCTTCTGTGTCGAAATGTATAACGACCGAATTTTCAAACTGAGAAATATCAACGACTCGCATAGATTACCTCATTTCAGTTCAACATCCCGAATTCCTCGCCGACACGAATTCCCTTGCCAGACCTTTCCCACTGTCTGTTCCAGGGACTTTTCATCACCTGATGCAAGATCTCGAATTGTAGACATCGTTAAAGCATCCAAATGGAGGCACTATCTCAAGCCACGGAAGCGGTGTCAAGACCAGAAATCCGGCAAGCCAGGGGCGCGAATGCCTTCTGCGAATGGCAGTTCCTTCCTGTGACAAAAGGTGCGTCCAGGCCCTTCTACCGGTCGCGCGGCGCCCGTTTGCCTGCTATACTTCCCCCCATGGCCCACGATACCATTTCCATCAGAAACGCCCGCCAGAACAACCTGAAAAACCTCGATCTCGACCTTCCCCTCGGTGAGCTGATCGTCGTCACCGGCGTCTCCGGTTCGGGGAAGTCGTCCCTGGCCTTCGACACCGTCTACGCCGAGGGGCAGCGCCGCTACGTGGAGACCTTCTCCCCCTATGCCCGCCAGTTCCTGGAGCGGATGGACCGCCCCGCCGTGGACCGGATCGACGGGATCCCGCCGGCAATCGCCATCGACCAGACCAATCCGGTCCGGACCTCTCGCTCCACCGTGGGGACCATGACGGAGCTGAACGACCACCTGAAGCTCCTCTTCGCCCGGGCGGCGCGGCTTTTCTGCCGCGGCTGCGGCCGTCCGGTGCGCCGCGACACGCCGGAGAGCATTGTCGATGAACTGCTGGCGCGAGGCCCTCACCCGGCTTCCGGCCACCCTCTCCCAGAGGGCGAGGGTAACGATGGCTCCCTCTCCCCGGGGGAGAGGGTCGGGGTGAGGGGGAACGAAGCGACCTCCATCCTCGTTACCTTCCCCGTGCCGGTGCCGGCGAACTTCTCCGCCGACGAAGTGAAGGGATTCCTGGCCGGCCAGGGGTACACCCGCATCCACCGGGAGGAGGACGGCATCCTGGAGGTGATCCAGGACCGCACCCGCCTAGCGATGGAGAGCCGCTCCCGCCTCGTGGAGGGGATTGAGGCGGCGCTCCGGGTCGGCCACGGGCGGGTGCTGGTCTATCCCCTGGGGGGCGACGGCGCGCCGGGGGAGCCGTGGCGGTTCTCCAGCGACCTCCACTGCCCCGACTGCGACCTCTCCTACCACGACCCGGCGCCTCACCTCTTCTCCTTCAACTCGCCGGTGGGGGCCTGCGCCACCTGCCGGGGGTTCGGGAGGGTCATCGGTATCGACCACGGCCTGGTGATCCCCGACGAGTCCAAGACCCTTGCGGGCGGCGCGGTGAAGCCGTGGCAGACCGAGAGCTACCGAGAGTGCCAGGACGACATGATGACCTTCGCGGCAAAGCGGGGCATCCCCGTCGACGTGCCGTGGCGGGACCTGACGGCGGAGCAGCGGGAGTGGGTGATCGAGGGGAAGGGATCCTGGGATGAGGGCCTCTGGTACGGGGTGCGGCGCTTCTTCGATTGGCTTGAAACCAAGAGCTACAAGATGCACATCCGGGTCCTCCTCTCCAAGTACCGGGCCTACACCCTCTGCCCCGCCTGCCGGGGGGCGCGACTGAGCCCCGATGCGCTCCTGTGGCGGATCGGGACCAGGGAGGAGGCCGACCGGGTGCTTCCCCCGGAGCTCCGGTTCCGCCCCGAGGGGGTGGAGTTCCCGGATGATCAGCTCCTCAGCCTCCCCGGCCTCACAATTCACGATGTCATGCTCCTTCCCATGGACCGCTGCGCCGAGTTCTTCGGCACCCTGGCGCTCCCGGCTCCCCTGGACGAGGCGGCGGAGCTGCTCCTGCGGGAGATCCGCGCCCGCCTCGGCTACCTGGGTGAGGTGGGGCTCGGGTATCTCACGCTGGACCGCCAGTCCCGCACCCTCTCCGGCGGCGAGGTCCAGCGGATCAACCTGACCACGGCCCTCGGCACCTCCCTCGTGAACACCCTCTTTGTGCTGGACGAGCCCTCCATCGGCCTCCACCCCCGGGACATGGGGCGGGTGATCGGCGTGCTGCGGCAGCTGCGGGACGCGGGGAACACGCTCCTCGTGGTGGAGCACGACCCCCAGGTGATGCTCGCCGCCGACCGGATTCTCGACCTGGGCCCCGGCCCCGGGGAGCGGGGGGGCGAGGTGGTCTTCTTCGGGACCCCGACGGAGCTGGTGCGGGAACGGACCTCCCTGACGGCCCAGTATCTGACTGGGGAGAAACAGGTGGCCCCTCACCCGGCCTCCGGCCACCCTCTCCCAAAGGGCGAGGGTAAGCACAGCTCCCTCTCCCCGGGGGAGAGGGCCGGGGTGAGGGGAGATGGGGGATACCTCGAAATCCTCGGCGCTGCCGCCCACAACCTCACGGGGGTCGACGTCCGCATCCCCCTGGGCCGCCTCGTCTGCATCACCGGCGTCTCCGGCTCCGGCAAGTCGACCTTGGTTCAGGAGGTCCTCCACCGGGGGCTCCTGAAGCTGAAAGGGAAACCGACGGAGCCGCCGGGGATGCACGCTGCCATCGAGGGAGCAGAGCTGATCGGCGATGTGGTGCTGGTTGACCAGTCCCCCATCGGCAAGACGACACGCTCCAACCCGGCCAGCTACGTGGGGGCTTTCAACGCTATCCGGAAGCTCTTCGCCGCCGAGCCCCTGGCCAAGGAGCGGGGGTACACCACCGGCACCTTCAGCTTCAACGCCGGCACGGGGCGCTGCCCCGCCTGCGGCGGCAATGGTTTTGAGCATGTGGAGATGCAGTTCCTCTCCGACGTCTACCTCCGCTGCCCCGACTGCGACGGCCGCCGCTACCGCCCCGAGGTGCTGGAGGTGCGGCTCGTGCCGGCCGGTGGAGGGCGCCCGGTATCCATCGCCGATGTGCTGGAGATGACCGTGACCGAGGCGGTGGCCTTTTTCGGTGGACAGCGGGAGGTGCTCCGGAGGCTCGAACCCCTGGAGGCCGTGGGGCTCGGGTATCTGCGCCTTGGGCAGCCGGTGCCGACCCTCTCCGGCGGCGAGGCCCAGCGCCTGAAGCTTGCCGGCCATCTGGCCGCCGCTGGCGGCAAAAAAAGCCGTTTCCGGTCCCCGGTCCCCGGTCCCGGGTCCCTGTTCTTATTCGACGAGCCGACCACCGGCCTCCACTTCGAAGACATCGCCCGGCTTCTGGCCGCCTTCCTGCGGCTCCTGGAGGCGGGCGACTCCCTAGTGGTGATCGAGCACAACCTGGATGTGATCGCCGCCGCCGATTGGCTCATCGATCTCGGTCCCGAGGGGGGGGACGCCGGGGGCCGGGTGGTCTGCGTCGGAACCCCGGTAGAGGTGATGAGGTGCGGGGAGAGCCACACCGGCCGGGCCCTGCGGGAATATGGGGATGAACTGGCCGCGCTCGTGAGGGAGTCGGCCCAGGGGGTGGCGGAGGTGCTTCCCGCCGTGGTCCCGGACCGCTCCATCCGCATCGTCCACGCCCGGGAGCACAACCTGAAGAACGTCACCATTGCCGTCCCCCGGGACCGCTTCACGGTCATCACCGGCATCTCCGGGAGCGGCAAGTCCACCGTCGCCTTCGACATCCTGTTCGCCGAGGGGCAGCGGCGCTACCTGGAATCCCTCAACGCATACGCCCGCCAGTTCGTCCAGCCCGCGGCCCGCCCCGACGTGGATGCGGTCTTGGGCATCCCCCCCACGGTGGCCATCGAGCAGCGGACGAGCCGGGGCGGGCGCAAGAGCACCGTGGCGACCCTGACGGAGATCTACCACTTTCTCCGGCTCCTCTTCGTGAAGCTGGGGGTGCAGCACTGCCCCGACTGCGGCATCCCCATCACCCCCCAGACGCCGGATGCCATCGCGGCGCGGCTGCTGCGCGATTTCCGGGGGAAGCGGGTGGCGCTCCTGGCGCCGCTGGTCACGGCCCGAAAAGGGTACTACACTGATCTGGCCAAATGGGCCGCCGGCAAGGGATTCGCGCACTTTCGGGTGGACGGCGCCATGACCCCCGTAGAGCCGTGGCCGCGGCTCGACCGCTTCAAGGAGCACGACATCGACCTCCCCGTGGGGGAGATCACGGTGGCGGCCAAGGGGGAGGGGGCGCTGCGGGAGCTTCTCGACCGGGCACTGGCCTTCGGCAAAGGCGTGGTGCGGGTGGCAAGCCTTACCCCCCCTCCCTCGACGGGAGGGGGCAGGGGGGAGGGTGAAGTCAGGGAACTCCTCTTCTCCACCCTCCGTGCCTGCACCTCCTGCGGCCAAAGCTTCCCCGAACCCGACCCGCGGCTCTTCTCCTATAACTCCCGCCACGGCTGGTGCCCCCGCTGCTTCGGTACGGGGCTGGAGATCCCCGGCTTCGACGCGGAGCAGACCGGCGAGGAGATCTGGTGGAACGAGTGGTTCGAGGGGGAGGAGCGGACATGCTCCGCCTGCCGCGGGACACGGCTCAACCCCGAGGCCCTGGCGGTCCGCTTCCGGGACCGGAACATTGCCGAACTCACGGCCCTCACCGTGACCCAGGCGGCTGCCTTTGTGCGCGACCTGGGACTGAAGGGGCGTGAAGCGGCCATCGCCCGGGACATCGTGGCGGAGATCGGGACGCGGCTTGCCTTCCTGGGGGAGGTGGGGCTCGGCTACCTGTCCCTGGACCGGGCGGCCCCGACCCTTTCCGGCGGCGAGGCCCAGCGGATCAGGCTGGCGGCCCAGCTGGGCTCCAACCTGCGGGGAGTCTGCTACATCCTGGACGAGCCTACCATCGGCCTCCATCCCCGGGATAACCGGATGCTCCTGGACACCCTGCGGAAGCTGGAGGGGAAGGGGAACACCATCGTGGTGGTGGAGCATGACGAGGAAACCATCCGCCGGGCCGAGCACGTCATCGACCTGGGCCCCGGCGCCGGGGTGAACGGCGGCCACGTGGTGGCCGAGGGGACCCTCGCCCAGGTGATGGCGGCCCCCGCATCCCTCACCGGCCGGTACCTGGCCCAGCCCCTGCACCATCCCCTGGTGGAGCGGCGGCCCGCCCCGGCCCCCGACGAGCCGGCCATCCAGGTGATGGGGGCAACCCTCCACAACCTGCAGGAGATCGACATCGCCATCCCGCTCCGGCGGCTTGTCTGCGTCACCGGGGTTTCGGGGAGCGGCAAGAGTACCCTGGTCAGGAACGTCCTCCACTCAGGCCTCCAGGGGCTGCTGTCGAGCGGACGCGGGAAGGGGGCGCATCCCGTGAAGGGGTGCCGGGAGATCCGGGGATGGGAGCAGCTCATCCGGGTGCTGGAGGTGGACCAGACTCCCATCGGCAAGACCCCCCGGTCCTGCCCCGCCACCTACGTGGGGTTCTGGGACGCCATCAGGAAGCTCTACACCGGCACCACCGAGGCCCGGCTGCGGGGGTACGGCCCGAGCCGCTTCTCCTTCAACGTGAAGGGGGGGCGCTGCGACGAGTGCGAGGGGCAGGGGGTGAAGACCATCGAGATGAGCTTCCTTCCCGACGTGAAGGTGTCGTGCGAGGTCTGCGGTGGGCTGCGCTTCAACGCCGAGACCCTCATGGTCCGCCACCGGGGGAAGTCCATCGGCGACCTCCTGGCCATGAGCGTGGACGAGGCGGTGGAGTTCTTCGCCGCCCACCGGGCCATCCTCCACCCGCTGCAACTCCTGCAGGACGTGGGGCTCGGCTATCTCACCCTGGGGCAGCAGAGCCCCACCCTCTCCGGCGGCGAGGCCCAGCGGATCAAGCTCGTCACCGAACTGGCCAAGGCGAAGCTGGTGAAGGATGCGCTCCGGGTGCCGCGCACCGTCTCCCACTCCCTCTACATCCTCGACGAGCCTACCATCGGCCTCCACATGGCCGACGTGGAGAAGCTCGTCCGGGTCCTCCACCGGCTGGTGGAGGCGGGGAACTCCGTCATTGTCATCGAGCACAACCTGGACGTCATTGCCGAGGCCGACTGGATCATGGACCTGGGCCCCGAAGGGGGGGACGGCGGTGGGAGGATCGTCGCCCTGGGGACGCCGGAGGAGGTAGGCCGGGCGGGGGATGTTTCACACACGGGGAGGATTCTCGGGGAATTTCTGGGGGAGCGGGGAAGTCGATGATGGGGAATAGAGTGATTTAACCCCTTGAAGGGATGGTTAGGGTGTTGTAGGTTGTTTCAGAAAATCATCATGAGCAGACAAAGGAGTGACAAGGATGCCAAACGCAAAGGGGAAGGTGCTTATTGGGATAGTCGGGGTGGTGGCGCTGGTGCTGGTTGCGCTTGTTGGTTACACGTGGCTGTCGCTCACCTGGAGTTACTCCAAGGGGGAACGTGCCGGATACGTGCAGAAGTTCTCGAAAAAGGGGTGGGTATTCAAAACCTGGGAAGGTGAGCTGCAGATGCTCCCGGTGCCCGGTGCCATCCCTGAAAAGTTCCTGTTCAGCGTGAGGGATGAAGCCACAGCACAGAAGATCAACGAGTGCGTGGGGAAGAAGGTCGTTCTCCGCTATGGGCAGCACAAGTGGGTCCCCACGACAATATTCGCGGATACCGAATTCTTTGTGGAAGAGGTGAAGCCGTTGGAATAGCGGGAATCGTGCCGGAGACGTGATGGGGTATTCGCTCCTGGCAGATGCCGTGGTGCTCATCCACGGCATCTTCGTGCTCTTCGTGGTGCTGGGCGGCGTGGCGGTGCTCCGGTGGCGGCGGCTGGCGTGGCTCCATGTCCCCGCCGCCGTCTGGGGGGCCCTCATCGAGCTGACCGGCGGGGTCTGCCCCCTGACCCACCTGGAGGTATGGCTGCGCCGTCGGGCCGGCGAACAAGGGTATGAGGGGGGATTCATTGACCACTATATCCTGCCCCTCATCTATCCCGCCGGGCTCACGCGGGAAGGGCAGATCGCCCTGGGGCTTCTGGTGGTGGCCCTGAACCTGGCAGTGTACGGTTTTATTCTCCTGCGCAGCCGGCGCTAGTCTTCCTTTACTCCCCTCTGCCGTCTGTTACACTTTTCCGTGAACACCACGAACGGAGGATGTCCCCATGAGTGCCCTTTTCACGCCGCTGACCCTGCGGTCGGTCACGTTTCGCAACCGCATCTTCGTCTCCCCCATGTGTCAATATTCGAGCCGCGACGGGATGCCCACCGACTGGCACCTGGTCCACCTGGGGAGCCGGGCAGTGGGCGGTGCCGGGCTCGTGATGGTGGAGGCCACTGCGGTGAGCCCCGAGGGGCGCATCAGCCCCGACGACAGTGGCATCTGGGACGACCGGCACGCCGATGGGTTCGCTCCCATCACCCGTTTCATCGCCGAGCAGGGGGCGGTTCCCGGCGTCCAGCTCGCCCATGCCGGCCGCAAAGCCTCCACCGATCTGCCGTGGCGCGGCGGTCTCCCCCTTGAGCCCGCGGCGCGGGGATGGCAACCGGTGGCGCCGAGCCCGCGTCCCTTCGACTCCAGCCACCCGGTGCCCCGGGAGCTGTCTGAGGCGGACCTGGACGATGTGGTCAGGCAGTTCGTGGAGGGGGCCCGGCGGGCGCTGGCTGCCGGCTTCCGGGTGGCCGAGATCCACATGGCCCACGGCTACCTCCTCCATGAGTTCCTCTCCCCCCTTTCGAACCGGCGAACGGACGAGTACGGCGGAAGTCTGGAAAACCGGCTTCGCCTCCCCCTGCGGGTGGCCCGGGCGGTGAGGGAGGCGTGGCCCGTTGATCTCCCCCTTTTCGTCCGGATTTCGGCCACCGACTGGGTGGAGGGGGGATGGGACCTGGGGCAGTCGGTGGTCCTTGCCCGGCTCCTGAAGAAGACCGGGGTCGATCTCATCGACTGTTCCGCCGGCTTCCTCACTCCCGACGCTGCCATCCCCTTCGGCCCCGGCTACCAGACGCCGTTCGCCACCGCCATCCGGCATGAGGCCGGCATCGCCACCGGCACCGTCGGTTTCATCACCCAGCCGGCCCAGGCGGAGCAGATCGTGGCCACGGGCTTGGCCGACGCGGTCTTTCTCGCCCGCGAGATGCTCCGGGACCCCTACTGGCCTCTTCACGCTGCCCGCACCCTTGGTGTCGACATCCCGTGGCCCGTGCAGTACGAGCGGGCGAAACTCCCCTGACGGGAAGAGGCACCCACCGTGCTGAATCAAGACGATGCGAACCACCTATGCAGGAAGGGGAAGAGGACGCTGCTGCGGTTCCTGGCGGCCGCCGTCCTGTGCCTTCTCTGCGCTGTCTCCGCCCTGGGTGCCCCGGAGACCCCCGACTGGCATCGGACCATCATTGTCGGCGGTGACCGGGACTATCCCCCCTACGAGTTCATCGACAAAAACGGCCAGCCGGCCGGCTATAACGTGGAGCTGACCCGGGCCATCGCCGAAATCATGGGGATGAAGGTGGAGTTCCGTCTCGGGGCCTGGTCGGAGATGTTCTCGGCCTTGAAGAGCGGCCGGGTCGACGTGCTCCAGGGGATCTCGTGGTCCGAGGCCCGGGCGAAACAGATCGACTTCACCCCGCCCCACACCATCGTCTACCACGCCATCTTCGCCCGGCGCGACTCACCCTCTGCCGGTTCCCTGGAGGAGCTGCGGGGGAAGAAGGTGGCGCTCCACCGGGACGGGATCATGCACGAATACCTGGCGGCGCGGGGCTACGGGAAGGACCTGGTTCTGACGCCGACCCCGGCCGACGCCCTCCGCCTCCTGGCCGCGGGGGAGTGCGACTACGCGGTGGTGGCCATGGTGCCGGGGATGTACATCATCCGGGAGAACCGGCTCACGAACCTGGTGCCGGTGGCCAGGAGCATCGCGGCCCAGCGCTACGGCTACGCGGTGCGCCAGGGTGACGCGGAGCTTCTGGCCCGCCTCAGCGAGGGGCTCGCCATTCTCAAGAAGACCGGCCAGTACGGCGCGATCCACGCCAAATGGCTCGGGGTGCTGGAGCCCCAGCCGATGCGGTGGCAGGAGACGATCAAGTATGTGGCGGTGGTGGTGATACCGCTTCTGCTCATCCTCGGTGGCACGGTCCTCTGGTCCCATTCTCTCCGCCGGCAGGTGGCCCAGCGGACCGAATCACTCTCCCGGGCCCTGGAGGAGGTGCAGCTGAACCAGCAGCAACTGGTGCAGGCCGACAAGATGGCGGCCCTCGGCATCCTCGTCTCCGGGGTGGCCCACGAGATCAACAATCCCACGGGGCTCATCCTTCTGGATGTTCCGATCCTGCGCAAGATTTACAACGACACGGCCCCCATCCTGGAGGAGCGCTACCGGGAGGAGGGGGACTTCACCCTTGGGGGGCTCCGCTACTCCCGGGTGCGGGAGGAGGTGCCCCGGCTCCTGGAGGAGATGCAGGAGGGGGCCAAGCGGATCAAGCGGATCGTGGAGGATCTGAAGGACTTTGCCCGGCGGGACGATGTCGGCGGCAAGGAGCAGATGGACCTGAACGGCGTGGCCCAGGCGGCGGTGCGGCTGGTGGATACCTCGCTGCGCAAGGCCACGACCCGCTTCACGGCCCGCTACGGGCCGGACCTGCCGCAGGTGTGGGGGAACGCCCAGCGGATCGAGCAGGTGGTGGTGAACCTGATCCTCAACGCCTGCCAGGCCCTGCCGGACCCGTCGCGGGGGATTGAGCTGGAGACCTCCTACGACCCGGCAGGGGGGCGGGTGATCCTCCGGGTGCGGGACGAGGGGAGCGGCATCGCGCCCGAGCATCTTTCCCGCCTCACCGATCCCTTCTTCACCACCAAGCGAGAGAGCGGGGGGACCGGGCTGGGGCTTTCGGTCTCTGCCGGGATCGTCAAGGAGCATGGGGGGAGCCTCTCCTTCGATTCGACACCGGGGGAGGGGACCACGGTTACGCTTTCTTTGCCGGTTATCGCTTGATTGTTGCGCTGACGGTGGCGGTCGGGGGGCGAAGGGCCCGCTCCGAAAAGAGTCCAAGCGTCGCCGGTCGGTTTTCATGGGGACTGTTCTGCCGGTTCGGAAGCTTTCCCTCCGGATAACTGTCGGTGCTTTTTTGCGGGACTCTTTTCTCCGCGAGCCCTCCGCCCCTCTCCGGGAACCTTTGTTGCCTGATTTCACGGATCTATCCCCCTCCCTTGACGGGAGGGGGCCAGGGGGTGGGTGATGTTTCAATCAGTTGAGCCATATGGCTCAAGGGAGTTCGTACGCATATGAACGAGAACCGCTATCCCGTCTTCGGCATCCTCCTGGTGGACGACGAACCGGCCTGGCTCCGCTCCCTCTCCTTGACGTTGGAGTCGTCGGCCGGCATCACCAACACCATCCTCTGCCAGGACAGCCGCCAGGTGCCGGCGCTTCTGGACGGCGGCGGCATCGGGCTCGTGCTCCTGGACCTCACCATGCCGCACCTGTCGGGGGAGGAGCTCCTCAAACAGATCGCCGAGCGCCACCCGGAGGTGGCGGTCATCGTCATCAGCGGGCTGAACCAGGTGGAGACGGCGGTCCGCTGCATGAAGTTCGGGGCCTTCGACTACTTCGTCAAGACCGACGAGGAGGACCGGCTTGTGGGCGGGGTGCTGCGGGCGGTGCGGATGCTGGAGCTGCAGCGGGAGAACCGGGAGATGTCGAGCCGCCTCGTCTCCGGCGGGCTGCGGCACCCGGAGGCCTTTGCCGGCATCGTCACCGGCGACCGGGCCATGCTCGCCCTCTTCGCCTACATCGAGGCGGTGGCCACGAGCCCCCAGCCGCTCCTCATCACCGGCGAGAGCGGGGTGGGGAAGGAGCTCCTGGCCCGGGCAGCCCACACCCTGAGCGGCTGCAAGGGGCAGCTGGTGGCGGTGAACGTGGCCGGGCTCGACGACACGGTCTTTGCCGACACCCTCTTCGGCCACGTGCGGGGGGCCTTCACCGGGGCCGAGACGGTGCGGCGCGGCATGGTGGAGGAGGCGGCCAACGGCACCCTCTTCCTGGACGAGATCGGCGACCTGGGGATACCCTCCCAGGTGAAGCTCCTGCGGCTCCTCCAGGAGGGTGAGTACTTTCCCCTGGGGAGCGACCAGTCCCGGCGCCTGCGGGCCCGGATCATCGTCGCCACCCACCAGAACCTTGCGGCCAAGGAGGGGACAGGCGCCTTCCGGCGCGACCTCTACTACCGGCTCCGGACCCACCAGGTCCATGTTCCGCCGCTCCGGGAGCGGAAGGGAGACATCCCGCTCCTCCTGGATCATTTTCTGGCCGAGGCGGCCCGCACTCTCGGGAAGAAAAAGCCGACCCCGCCGCCGGGTCTCCCCCAGCTCTTGGCCACCTACGGTTTCCCGGGGAACGTGCGGGAGCTGAAGGCGATGATCTTCGACGCGGTCAGCGTCCATCGCGACCGGATGCTCTCCATGGAGAGTTTCGCCAAGGCCATTGGCAGTGCGGAAGAGCCGGTCAGCACTCCGCCGCCGACCCTGAACCCCTTTGCCGGGTTCGAGAAGCTCCCCACCTTTACCGATGCCGCTGAGTTCCTCGTGGAAGAGGCCATGGCCCGGGCCGGCGGCAACCAGACCCTCGCCGCGCGGCTCCTCGGCATCTCCCAGCCAGCCCTGTCGAAACGGTTCAAGATGATGCGCAAATGAACCCCCATAACCGGAGGTTATACCGATAACTTTGGTTATGCCTCCTGTATCCTTGCGAAACCACTGGAAATATCTGCCGTCGTTCCCCGCTGGCATAACCGCTGGTTATGCCGGATTCCTCCCGGAAATATCCCTGTAAACGTCAATCTAATCAATAAAAACAGTCACTTGCACAATGTTGTCGTTCTTGGTATCCCCCTTGCTCTCATGAGGGTGTATCTGACAGACAACAGGTGCGGACTCCCAGAGGGTCCGACCGAATGGGAGGCAGTTATGGCAATGTTCTGGATCCAGTTCGTTCTCGTTCTTGGCGCGGTTCTGATCGGTATCCGCAGGGGTGGGGTGGCCTTGGGCCTAATCGGGGGTCTTGGAGTGTCGCTCCTGGTGCTCGGCTTCCGCAGCTCCCCCTCGGAGCCCCCCATCGCGGTCATGCTCATCATCCTGGCGGTGGTCACCGCCTCGGCAACCCTCCAGGTGGCCGGCGGCCTCGACTACCTGGTGCAGCTGACGGAAAAGCTGCTGCGGGCCCACCCCAAGTATGTGACCATCCTGGCCCCGCTCTCCACCTTCTTCCTGACGGTCTGTGTCGGCACAGGCCACGCGGTCTACGCCCTGCTGCCGGTCATCGCCGACGTGGCCATCAAGACCGGCATCCACCCCGAGCGCCCCATGGCCATTTCCAGCGTCGCCTCCCAGATGGGGATCACCGCAAGCCCCGTGGCCGCCGCGGTGACGTTCTTCCTCGGCTTCGCCGCCAAGGCCGGCCATCCGGTGACACTCATTGACATTATCTCCATCACCATGCCTGCCGGTGTCATCGGCCTGCTGGTGGCTGCCGCCTGGAGCTTCAACCGGGGCAAGGATCTGGACAAGGACTCCGAGTACCAGGCCCGCCTCCAGGATCCCGAATTCCGCAAGAGTCTTGATGCCAATGTGACCACCCTGGACAAGGAGATCAGCACCACCGCCAAGCTTTCCGTGGCCCTCTTCTTCGCCGGCGTGGGGACCATCATCCTCTTCGCCGTATGCCCCGACCTGCTCCCCCTGAACGGCGAGAAGAAACCGGTGCCAATGACCACGGTGGTCCAGTTCGTCATGCTCGCCTACGGTGCGTTCATCATGTTCGCCGCCGACGTGAAGGCCAAGGAAATTGCCCACTCCAGCGTTTTTACCGCCGGCATGATCGCCGTGGTCTCCATCTTCGGCATCGCCTGGATGAGTGATACCTTCATTTCCGCCAACAAGAAGTTCCTGGTGGACAACATCGGCGTCATGGTCAAGATGGCCCCCTGGACCTTCGCCATCGCCACCTTCTGCATCTCCGCCTTCGTGAAGAGCCAGGCGGCAACCCTGGCCATTACCCTCCCGCTGGGGCTGGCCCTGGGGCTTCCGGTTCCGCTCCTTCTGGGGCTCATGCCGGCCAGCTACGCCTACTTCTTCTTCGCCTTCTACCCCAGCGACCTGGCGGCCATCAACTTCGACCGCACCGGCACCACCCGCATCGGCAAGTACCTCCTGAACCACAGCTTCATGATTCCCGGCCTGATTGCGGTCAGCGTTTCCACGGTGGTTGCCTACGGGATTTCCCAGATGATTCTGTAAAATGGATGAGGGCCATGCAACGGCGTCACAAAGGGGGGATTATTTCCCCCCTTTGTGCATTCCAACACTGGAAGTTACAGGGCGTAGAGCGTGTCGTCGTGAGCAGGGGGGGCAAGGCGCTTCCTGATCCCCCGAATCCCTTCCCTGCCGAAGGGATTGTCGGCGTCGAACAGGTCATCCATCTCCTCCTCGATCTTCTCTGGGTCTTCGCCCGCCTCCAACCGCCGCATGGCCTCCTCGAACCCCGAGCCCAGATTCATCCCCGTGGCATCCTGGAGTTTTCGCATGAAGCGGGCCATCTGTCGGGGGTCGTTCTCGTCCATCCCTTCCATCTCTCCCGCCAACCCCATCATGGCCCGCTCCAGCTTTTCCTCGTCCAGATCGGGCATCCCTTCCAGCGGTTCTTCCGTCCTTCCCTTTGAGAACGCAAAGCGGGATACCTGGCGCTCCAGGGCGGGACGTTCGCATTTGGGGCAGGGGGGGCGCTTTTCGGTGTTCACCCGGCGGGAGAGGAAGGAGAAGATGGTGTGGCAGTCGGCGCAGTAGAATTCGTAGACCGGCATCGTTGCAGGCTCCTTTCGTGACCTTTTATGGAAAGATAATCATGCGGAATTTGTTCCGTCAAGTTCTACAGTACTGAGGCGGTTCCGGGCTGGAGTGGTATACTGTTGGTAGGTCCCGGAGAAGGAGGTAGCGTCATGTCGATAGACAAAACTTGGTATACCCTCGATGAGGCGGTGGCGAAATTCGGTGTTCCCGCGGCACGGATCCTCTCCTGGGTGGAGAATGGCCTCGTGCGGAGCGAGGATGAGGGGGGAAGAGTAGTTCGGGTGAACGGCGACGACCTGGAACTCAAGGTAGAGGAATTGACCGGCCTCTGACGGGAAAGGACGGGCGGGTAACGAAAAAAGGCCCGCCTGTGCGAGCCTTTTTTCTTGAAATGCTTCCGGACAATGCCGGATGTGCTGACTAGATCTTCGTGACGTTGGCCGCCTGGAGCCCCGTGGGACCCTGCACCACGTCGAAGCTTCGCGTGTGGCGGTCCGGTTCAGTCCTTCTCGGGCCTTTTGAACCGCAGGGCCTTGCGTCTCTTCCGCTCGGCCTCCTGCTGCTTGCGCTTTTTCTTGACCGACGGCTTTTCGTAGTGCTTTCTCTTCTTCATTTCCTTGAAGAATCCCTCCGTCTGGAGCTTACGCTTCAGAACTTTGAGGGCCTTCTCCATGTCGTTTCCCTGAACGCTTACCTGCACGTGTTATCTCCTTCCCCGGGGGCGGCCTTATGAATTGTGAGGGGGGCCGAAACCCGAAAACAAAAAACCCAGAAGGCTTTTAAAGCCCGCTGGGGGATACACTTCAAAAGGCCCCGCAACTTTACCACACCTTCCGCACCTTTGCATGCAAAAACTTCTTTTTGGGGAAAAGCGTGGAAAAGGTGGTGATCCCGGCCCGTATTGCGTTACTTTCCTCAATCCCGAGTAGGGAGCCTGAGCAGGTAGACCGTCACTGCCAGTCCTATGGCAAACAGGAGCACCCTGACCCAGAATAGGGGGACAACAAAGAGGGCTGAAGTGGGGATGGTTACCCAGATGAGGCCGATGGCCGTGGCTCTGGCCCGCCGGGGGATGCCGGAGCCGTCCAGGTAGCCGTGGAGGATGGGCCCCAGGTGGCGGTGGTCCAGGAGCCAGCGGTGGACCCGCTCGGAACTGCGGGCGAAGCAAGCCGCCGCCAGGAGAAGCAGCGGCACCGTGGGGAGGAGTGGGAGGAAGATGCCGAGCACCGCCAGGGCCGTGGAGAGAAAACCCGCTCCCAGGAGTATCCAGCGGAGGATCTTCCCTGGCGGTACGGGAGGATGAGCGGTGCGTTTCCGAACGTTCATGTCGTTTCAGCCGTCAAGGAAGAGGGAGGTTGAATGTCTCGTCTCCGTATGAGGTGCCTGTGTAGTAGGCGGCCATGAAATCCCTGTGGCGCCGGGCAACAACGTAGTTGATTCCCGTGGCTGCGGACGCCTGCTCCAGGGCCTGCTCATCGCTGAGGGCGGGATCCTTCTTCCGGACGGCCTCAATGGCCATGGTGATGGCCAGGCCGGTGCCGAAGCTCTCCCGGTCGGGGCGATGGAGGCGGGGTCTGTCGACGGTTTCATCCGTCTCCTTCTTTGTTCCGATCAGGGCGTTGGCCGCCTCCATCTGATCCATGGTGGGGATGCCGTAGCGGAGCACTACCTTCCCCCGATCCCAGGACGCTTCGGCCATGGTGCAGACCGGGCAGTCCACCGCCGGCTTCAGTGTCAGGGTGATCCGTTCCGCAGCGGGGACTTTTTCCTTCAGCTTTTTCACCATCGCCACGGCCGCCCCCTTCAGCTCCGAGCGGTCGCTGTCAAACCGGACGATCCCGATTCCCTCCACGGTTTTCCCCTTGTCGCTGAATCTGACGCTCCGCACCTCGAAGGTGAGGTCCTTCTTCACCTCTCCCGTGACGAAAGGGGGTTCCTTCGCGGCGGGAGAGGACACCGCTGGCGCCGGGTTGCCCTGCTTCGGATCGGGTTCAAGCCAGAGGCCGATCCGCCATGCCAGGAAGAGGGCGATGAAGAGGGATATGATGCCGGTGACGAGCTTGTAGTTTCTGCCGTTCATGGGGACTCACCTGCCTGGTGTGTGATGTTGACGGTATGACTCAAAGGGTACAGGGAATGACGTGGAAATGCAAACCGGTGAGGCGGGCGGCATAACCCCTTGACAGATTTCGACCAAAGCTGCTACGGTCGTTGAATGATCACCAGCTGTTCCCGGATATCGCGATAATCGTAAGCCCCGGAATACCCCGGGGCTTTTTTTCTTGAGGAACGCAGAAAGAAGGAAGTAATGGAATTCATACAGTTCAATCTCCACCCCACGGTGGCGGCCGGCGTCACGGCGGCGGGATACACTACCCCGACGCCGATCCAGGCCCAGGCGATCCCGACGGTCATGGAGGGGCGCGACGTCATGGGGCTCGCCCAGACCGGCACCGGCAAGACTGCCGCCTTCGCGCTGCCGATCCTGCACCGGCTGGCCCAGGGGGAGCGGGGCCGCGTCCGCACCCTGGTCATTGCACCGACCCGGGAGCTGGCCGAGCAGATCAACGAGAGTTTCGTCACTCTGGGGCGCCAGACCCGCCTGCGGAGCGTCACGGTCTACGGCGGCGTTAACGTCAACCCTCAGATACAGAAGCTGAAGGGGGGCGCCGAAATCGTCGTGGCCTGCCCGGGGCGGCTCCTGGACCACATGTCCCAGGGGACCATCGACCTCTCGCATCTGGAGGTACTGGTTCTCGATGAGGCTGACCAGATGTTCGACATGGGCTTTCTCCCCGACATCCGGCGGATACTGAAGCAGCTTCCCTCGAAGCGCCAGACGCTCCTCTTCTCGGCCACCATGCCCACCGACATCCGGGCCCTGGCCCAGGAGATCCTGCGGAACCCCGTCACCGTGCAGGTGGGGACCGTTGCCCCGCCGGTCACCGTCACCCACGCCCTCTACCCGGTGGAGCAGCACCTGAAGACGCCGCTTCTGCTGGAGCTGCTTCGCCACACCGATACCGAGTCGGTTCTCATCTTCACCCGCACCAAACATCGGGCCAAGCGTCTGGGGGAGCAGCTGGAGAAGGCTGGCTACAAGGCGGCGTCCCTCCAGGGGAATCTTTCCCAGAACCGGCGTCAGGCGGCCCTGGACGGCTTCCGTGACGGCACCTTCCAGATCCTCGTGGCCACTGACATCGCCGCCCGGGGCATCGACGTTTCCCAGGTGTCCCATGTCATCAACTACGACATCCCCGACACCGCCGAGGCCTACATCCACCGCATCGGCCGTACCGGCCGTGCAGCACGCAGCGGCGACGCCTTCACCATGGTGACGAGCGAAGACACGGTCATGGTCCGCACCATCGAGCGGAAGCTCAACGCATCCCTGGAGCGCCGGACCATGGGCGGCTTCGACTACAGCGTGCCGGCTCCCAGGAAGGACACCGAGTTCGCCCGTGCGCCCCGGCCGCCGATGCCGTCCCGCAGGCCCGCCGAGGCGAAGAAAGGGGGAACCCGTCAGGCGACTCCCCACCAGCCGGGAAGCGCCAAGCCTGCCGAGGGGAGGCGTCCCCAGCCGCAGTCAGCGAAGGCGCACCCCGCCCGCACCGCCGGAGCCGGCGGCCAACGCACCGGACAGCCGCGCCGTCCCCGCTGAGCGATACGCTCCGGGACGATGCCGTGATGGAAAAGAAAGAGGGGGAAGCTGCACTGGCGGCTTCCCCCTCTTTCTTTTTGTCATGGGTGATTCCCGTGAAAAAGTATCCTTACCGCCCGGCCACCAGAAATTCGCTCCTGATCAGCTCGAAATGGTTGCGGTGTGAGCGGATTTTCCACCAGATGCTCCCCTCCCGGGTCACGTTCCATGGAGGCGCGATGATCCCGTCCCTCCCCCCCAGGAGGGCGCGGACGTTGTCCATCCCCCGCCCCGGGTAGGGGCCCGACTCAGTCCCCCCCAGCCACTTCTCCTCCGGCGTATTGGCCGTGGACCAGGAAAAGGGATCGGACAGAAGGAACGAAGCGCCCGACAACCGGGCGATCCGGTTCATCTCGTAGAGGTGCGCCAGGGGGTAGGAGACCCGATCGATCAGGTTCAGGGTGGCGGTTTGGGCGAAGGTCTCCCGGGCGAAGGGGATGGCCAGGGCGTCGGCTATGACGAAATCCACCCCGTCGGTTCGCCACTGATCGGGGAGGGCAAGGCGGAATTCATCCCGCAGGTTCCCCTCCCGGGGGAGGGAGAAGGTGAGCTGACGCTCCCGGGCAAGCTGCCGCGCTGCGCGGATGAAGGTGAGGGAGAGGTCGAACCCCATCGCCAGTTCGCTCCGCTGCCCCATCTCGAAGGTGAGCCTCCCCACGGCGCATCCGGCGTCCAGGGCGGTTTCGGCGCTTCCGGCAAGGGACGATGCCCAGGCGGTGTAGGCTTCCCCTGCCTCCGGGTCCCCGGTCAGGTCCGCGAAGTGGCTCCAGAGGTAGGTTGCCAGGGTTCCCTGCTCCTCGTACTTCCACTGCCCTCCCGCCGGGCCTGCGTTCGGATCGGGAAGGAGTACGGCGATGCCGTCGCTGATCGGGAACCGGCGCCGGCACCCCCTGCAGGAGAGGGCGCCTGTGGTCACATCGCCGTCAGCCTCGGCAGTGGCCGTGAGCTCCAGGGGACGCTCCCTGGGGAGACAGGCGGGACAGATGAGGAGGGGGGCGATGCTCCGCTTCATGGAGTCCGGCGCTCTATGCGGCCTGTTTGTCCAGCAGGTACTTGCCCACCCAGTGCTTGGAGAACTGGTAGGCAGTACGGCCGCAGCGCTTTTTCTTGTCGTGGGACCACTGGATGGCGTCAAGCCTCAGTTGCTCGGACCAGGGGATATCCACCTTCCGCGTGCGGGCCTCCCGCTCCACGCAGAGGCGCACGGCCTCAAGGTAGCGGTCCTGGGTAAAGACGTGGAACGGAACCCAGAGGCCGAACCGGTCCGAGAGGGCGATTTTTTCTTCCGTTGCCTCGCTCTCCTGCAGTTCGCCGTTGACCATTTTCCAGCCGATGTTGTCGGAATCATACTCGGGAAGGAGGTGGCGGCGGTTGGACGTGACATAGATCAGGACATTCTCGGGGGGGGAGTAGACTGACCCGTCCAGGGCGCTCTTGAGG
The DNA here is from genome assembly GCF_030834625.1 of Geobacter sp. Lineage (NCBI taxonomy): Bacteria > Pseudomonadati > Thermodesulfobacteriota > Desulfuromonadia > Geobacterales > Geobacteraceae > Geobacter > Geobacter sp. Next base: position 4,908 of record NZ_JAUQXO010000003.1, on the reverse strand, counting down.
ATCTTGTAGGTCAGTTCTCCCGGCTCGAAGGTGAGGTCGTCGCAGAGGAGGATGAAGCGGTAAGGTTCGTTCTCCACGGCGGAAAAGATGTCCGACAGATAGATCAGGTCTTCCTTCTCCACCTGGATGACCCGGAGCCCCTCGGCTGCGTACTCGTTGAGGAGTGCCTTCACCAGCGACGACTTTCCCGTTCCCCGCGAACCCCAGAGGAGGGCGTTGTTGGCCGGCAACCCCTTCAGGAACTGGCGCGTGTTGCTGATCATGGTCTCCTTCTGCTTCTCCACCCCCAGCAGTTCATGGAGGGTGGTGGTGTCGGTCATCCTGACCGACTGCAGAAAACCGGAAAAGGAGTGGCGGCGCCAGTTGGCGGCGTAGCAGGAGGACCAGTTGACCGGTTTTACGGCCCGGGGGAGGAGCATCTCGACAGAACTGAGCACACGCTCGAGCTGGGCAACGAATTCGGGTTTCAGGTTAAGCATGGTTCTCTCTTTTCGTGAATGGGGTATACACGGTTTTCGAGTTTCCGGCGACAGCTTCGTGAAAAAGCGGCTAGCAGCCTGAAAAAGCAAGACAAAACAGTGGTTGTTTTTGTGTACGTTATCCCCGTGTCCCCTGTCAAGTTCAAAACCCTGAGCTTGTCGCTGCAAACGCTCTGCTCTTACGATACAGGGCATTCCTTCCTGCACACAGAAAAGCCCCCGGCCGCAGCAACCGGGGGCTTTTTCCTCTATCAGGTCGGTGTGCTACAGACCCAACTGCTTGAAGAAGTCATTCCCCTTGTCATCCACCAGGATGAAGGCCGGGAAGTTCTCTACCTCGATCTTCCAGACCGCTTCCATCCCCAGTTCGGGGAAGTCGATGCACTCCACCTTCTTGATGTTTTCCTCGGCAAGAACCGCGGCCGGGCCGCCGATGGAGCCCAGATAGAAGCCGCCGTGCTTCTGGCAGGCATCGGTCACCTGCTGGCTCCGGTTCCCCTTGGCGATCATGATCATGGATCCGCCATTGGCCTGGAGGAGGTCGACGTAGGAGTCCATCCGGCCGGCGGTGGTGGGGCCGAAGGAGCCGGAGGCCTTGCCCGCCGGGGTCTTGGCCGGGCCGGCGTAGTAGATCGGGTGATTCTTCAGATAATCGGGGAGCGGCTTGCCGCTGTCGAGGATTTCTTTGAACTTGGCGTGGGCGATGTCGCGGCCCACGACGATGGTGCCGTTCAGGAGGAGCGGAGTTGAGACTGGGTGCTTGCTGAGTTCGGCCAGGATCTCCTTCATGGGGCGGTTCAGGTCGATCTTGACCCCGTGCTCATGCTTGCCGCGATACTGCTCGGGGATCAGGCGGCTCGGGTTGCGGTCAAGCTCCTCCACGAACAGGCCGTCCTTGGTGATCTTGGCCTTGATGTTGCGGTCGGCGGAGCAGGAAACCGCCATCCCCACGGGGCAGGAGGCGCCGTGGCGGGGGAGCCGGATGACCCGGATGTCGTGGGCGAAGTACTTGCCGCCGAACTGGGCGCCGATGCCGAGCTTGTAGGCCTCGTGGAGGAGCTTTTCCTCCAGTTCCACGTCGCGGAAGGCCTGGCCGTGCTCGTTCCCTGTGGTGGGGAGTGCGTCCAGGTACCTGGCGGAGGCGAGCTTGACGGTCTTCATGCAGGCGTCGGCCGAGGTGCCGCCGACCACGACGGCGATGTGGTAGGGGGGGCAGGCAGCAGTGCCCAGGTACTTCATCTTGCTTACCAGGAACTTGAGCAGGCTGTCCGGGGTAAGAAGCGCCTTGGTCTCCTGGAAGAGCATGGTCTTGTTGGCGGAGCCGCCCCCCTTGGCTATGAAGAGGAACTTGTAATAATCGCCGTCCACGGCCTGGATGTCGATCTGGGCCGGCAGGTTGGTGCCGGTGTTGACTTCCTTGTACATGTCCAGGGCCACGGTCTGAGAGTAGCGGAGGTTCTCCTCGGTGTAGGTCTTGTAGACTCCCTTCGAGAGGAACTCCTCGTCCTTGCCGCCGGTCCAGACATGCTGCCCCTTTTTGGCGACGATGGTGGCGGTGCCGGTGTCCTGGCAGAGGGGGAGCTCAAAATTGGCGGAAATCTCGGCATTGCGCAGGAAGGCCAGGGCGACCCCCTTGTCGTTCATGGAGGCTTCCGGGTCGCGAAGGATCTTGGCCACCGACTCGTTATGCTCGGGGCGGAGCAGGAAGGAGACGTCCTTCATGGCTGTGTTGGACAGAACGGTGAGGGCCTCGGGATCGACCTTGAGGACCTCTTTCCCTTCGAAGGTTGCTACGCTGACGTACTTCTCCGAGTCGGGGATCTTGTAGTACGAGGTTTCATCTTTTCCGAGGGGGAAGGGCTCCTGGTAAACGAACGGCTTGGTGGACATACGTGCTCTCCTTTCGTGCGGGATATGAGGAGTTTTTGTATACAGTATGCAGAAAGCAATCTTATGTAAAAATTTTCATTTTGTCGAGAGGGAAGTTGAACAGATGGAAGTTGAACGTAACCGGGAGAATCGGTCGTTCGGTTGCGAACCGGTGAATATTCTGGTACATGTAATGGGAGCGTCATAACGTAGTAACATGATGGCGATAATCTGAATCACAGAAAAGCTCGATCGGGAGGAAACACCATGAAGATGCAAGAGATCAAGGAGATTGCGAAACAGCGGGGAGTTAAGGCTGGCACCCTGAAAAAGGCTGAACTGATCAAATCCATCCAGCGCATGGAAGGGAATACCGACTGCTACGGCGAGGGGAAGGCCGACACCTGCGGGCAGGATCAGTGTCTGTGGCGGGAGGACTGCGACTGAGGCCTTGCACTGCCCTGGGGAATGAAAGGCGAGGCGGACCGGATGGTCGCCTCGCCTTTATTTTGGACGATGGGGCGACGGGTCAAAACCGTTGACCCGGTCGACCGCGCGGGGTATAGTACCTCCTTCCCCGACTCACTACCAGCATTTGTTCCCAACGTTCCCAAGGCAGGCCATGTCCGCAGTAGATCTGAGAAAAGTCCCTCCCCAGAGCATTGAGGCCGAGATGTCGATCCTCGGCGGGGTACTCCTCGACAACGAGGCAATCAACCGTGCCTTGGAGATCCTCGAGGCAGACGATCTCTATCGGGAGACCCACCGGAAGATTTTCCGGGCCATGGTGGACCTTTCCATCCGCAACGAGCCCTGCGACCTCATTACCCTCACCGACGTTCTCAAACGGACCGGGGAACTGGAGGAGGTGGGTGGGGCCGCGTATCTGGCCACTCTGGTCGACTATGTTCCCACGGCCGCCAATATCGCCTACTACTGTCGGATGGTGAAGGAGAAGTCCATCACTCGCCGCCTCATCACCGCGGCCACCGACATCGTCACCAAGGGGTACGACGCGGAGACAGGGGTGGACGAGCTCCTGGACACTGCCCAGAAGACCATCTTCGAGATATCGGACAACAAGCTCCGCCCCGCTTTCACGCCGGTGGGCACTATCCTCAAGGACACCTTCAAGCACATCGAGACCCTCTTCGAGAAGAAGGAGCACGTCACCGGCGTCCCCACGGGCTTCTACGACCTGGACGAGATGACCGCCGGCTTCCAGCGGGGAGACCTCATCATCATCGCCGGCCGCCCCTCCATGGGGAAGACGGCCTTCGCCCTCAACATCGCCCAGTACGCCGCGGCCCACGCCAGCACGCCGGCGCCGGCGGCCATCTTTTCGCTGGAGATGAGCAAGGAGCAGCTCGTGATGCGGCTTCTCTGCGCCGAGTCGCGGGTCGATGCGAGCCGCCTGCGGACCGGCCACCTGGTGGACACCGACTGGCACAAGCTGACCCACGGGGCCGACAAGCTCGCCAAGGCTAAGATGTTCATCGACGATACCCCGGCCATTCCGGTGCTGGAGATGCGGGCCAAGGCCCGGCGCCTCAAGGCGGAGCACGGCCTGGGGCTCATTGTGGTGGACTATCTGCAGCTCATGCGGGGCTCCAACACGGAGTCGCGCCAGCAGGAGATCTCGGAGATTTCCCGCTCCCTCAAGGCCCTGGCCAAGGAACTCAGCGTGCCAGTGGTGGCGCTTTCGCAGCTGAACCGCTCCCTGGAGAGCCGCACCGACAAGCGCCCCATCATGAGCGACCTGCGGGAATCGGGGGCCATCGAGCAGGATGCCGACGTGATCATGTTCGTCTACCGCGACGCCGTCTACTGCGACGACTGCAAGAAGCGCGACGGCTCCTGCACCAAGGAGCACGACAAGGACGCCGAAATCATCATCGGCAAGCAGCGTAACGGTCCGATCGGCACGGTGCGCCTGGCCTTCATCGGCAAATACACGCGCTTCGAGAACCTTGCCGCCGGCATGTACAACTTCGAGGACGAATGACTCGGCTTGGGTCTTGCCCGGCGGGCGCCTTACCATAGGCACCCGTTTCAGTTGCAGGACCCGATGCCATGCGTCCCCTCGTTGCCACCGTCGACCTTTCCGCCATTCGCCACAACTATGCCCTGGCCAAGCGCTGCGCGCCGCAGCGCCAGGCGTTCGCGGTGGTCAAGGCGAACGCCTATGGCCACGGTGCGCGCGAAGTGGTTACCGCGTTGCACGACGATGCCGATGGCTTCGCCGTAGCCTGCCTGGAGGAGGCCGCGGAAGTCCGCGCCTTGCACGCCAGCGCGCGCATCCTGTTGCTGGAAGGCTGCTTCGAGGCGAGCGAATACGCCCTCGCCGGGCAATTGCGCCTGGACCTGGTGATCCAGGGCGCGGAACAGGGCGAGGCGTTCCTCGCCGCCGGCCTGGATATTCCACTCAACGTCTGGCTCAAGCTCGACTCCGGCATGCACCGCCTGGGCTTCGATCCCGTCGCGCTGCGCGCCTGGCATGCGCGCCTGCGCAACCATCCCGGTGTGCGCGAACTGAACCTAATCAGCCATTTCGCCTGCG